>CALGNM010000264.1 GCA_937958665.1 uncultured bacterium
CATCTCCAAGCGGGCCCTGGCTCTGGCCGGCTACCGCCAGACCGCCCACACCGAGCTGCTGGCCGCCCTGTGCGGGGCCAAGCACTGCGCCATGATGTTCGCCTCCGGGGAGCTCAAGGTGGCTCTGGCCACCATCCATGTGCCGCTGGCCAAGGTGCCGGGCCTGATTACCGGTGAGCTGATCTCCGAAAAGCTGTGGCTGTTGGACCAGGCCCTGAAAAAGCTGTGGGGCGTCAGAAAGCCGAGGCTGGCGGTGCTGGGCCTCAACCCCCACGCCGGGGAGCAGGGGCTGATGGGGGCCGAGGAGGAGAGGGTGATCGCCCCGGCGGTGGCCCAGGCGGCCAAGCAGGGGCTTTTGGTCATTGGTCCGCTGTCGGCCGAGGCCGGCTTCAGGCTGGGCCAGGGGGGGCAGGTTGATGCCCTGCTGGCCATGTACCACGACCAGGGGCTGCTGCCCCTGAAAACCCTGGGCGGGGCCACCAACATCACTTTGGGCCTGCCCTTCGTTCGGACCTCCCCGGACCACGGCACCGCCGCTGACCTGGCCTGGCAGAACCGGGCCGACCCCGAACCCATGGTGAAAGCGGTGCTGCTGGCCGCCCAACTGGCCAAGAGGGGACGGGAAAACAATAGCAATCAGAAGCGGAAGGGAACATGATCGAGCTGATCCACGTCTCCAAGACCTTCCAGAACAGCTGGCAGGCGCTGTCCGACATCAACTTCACCATCGACAAGGGGGAGTTCGTCTTCCTGATCGGGCCCTCCGGGTCGGGCAAGAGCACCATTTTGAGGCTAATCATGATGGAGGAGCGTCCCGACCAGGGGGTGGTCAAGGTGGCCGGCTTCGGCTCGGACTGCATCCGGCGCCGCCAGATCCCTCAACTGCGGCGCAAGCTGGGGGTGATCTTCCAGGACTTCAAGCTGCTGCCGGAGCGGACGGTCTACGAGAACGTGGCCTTCGCCCTGGAGGTGACCGGGGAGCCCTCGGCCCAGGTCCATAAAAAATCGATGGCGGCCCTGAACCAGGTGGGGCTGTCCCACAAAAGGCACTCCCTGCCCTACCAGATGTCGGGGGGGGAGCAGCAGAAGGTGGCCATCGCCCGGGCCCTGGTCAACCAGCCCTTCATCCTGCTGGCCGACGAGCCCACCGGGAACGTCGACCCCCAGGGCACCCTGGAGATCATCGAGCTGCTCAAGGACATCAACGCCCAGGGCACCGCGGTGCTGATGGCCACCCACGAGCAGGAGCTGGTCAAAAAGCTGCCCTACCGGGTGCTGGTGCTCAACGGGGGGCGGGTCGAGCGGGACCTGCCGGGCAAGATCATCCGCCGGGGCACCGAGGAGCTGCCGCTGTAAGAATTAGGTGATTGTAAAACGGCTGGGAATATGGTAAACTCTGCCATTGTCATTCAATCCCCGAAAGAAAAAAAATAACCCATCAACCAAACCATGAACAAGGATGCGTATGTTCAAGAAATCAACGTTGGTCCTGACACTGACCCTGGTCGCGGGACTGGCCTGGGCCAAGCCGGAGCTGGGGACAGACGGCAGGCCGTTGCCGCCGCACCTGAGGCACAGACAGCCGCAGGCCCAAAAACAACAGCCGGTTCAGCTCAAACAGCAGCCGGGCCGTCCCCAGATGCCCGGCCGGCCGGATGGCTTGGGCCCCAAGCACCCGGATCACTCCAAATCATTGAAGGCCAGGCCCGGCAAGGCCGGCATAGCCCAGCCCAGAGATGGGATCAAGGGGCTTATCAAGGACGATTTTCTGGTCAACGACGACATTCAGGGCATAGGCTACTATGCCGGCTACCAGTACGAACCCAAGACGGCCCTGCTGCCGACCGGGGAGATGATGGTAGTGTGGTACGATCAGCGCAACAGCTGGGGCTACCAGGTGTTCGGCCGGTGCTATGATGCGGCCGGCAACCCGGTGGGGGAGGATTTCCTGGTCAACCAGTTCACCGGAACCTACGCCGATTGTCCGGCCATTACCGCCTGCGGCAACGGATTTCTGGTGACCTGGGAGGATTACCGCAGCGGCTTCGACTATGACATCTATGCCCGGCGCTTTGATGCTGCCGGCTCGCCCATCGGGGGAGAATTTAAGGTGAGCGACGATGCCTCGGGCTACGATCAGTACTATCCCAGTGCGGCGGCCAACGACAGCGGGTTCATCATCACCTGGGAAGACTACCGCAGCGACATCTATTATGATATCTACGCCCAGCGCTATGACGCCTCGGGTTCACCGGTAGGCGGCAACTTCATAGTCAACGATGAAGCCGGCAGCTGCGACCATTACCAGTACGGGGGCGGCAACGTTTCTGCCAACGCCAGCGGCTATGTGGTAACCTGGTACGATAACCGCAGCGGCAGCGGTTGGGAAATCTATGCCCAGCGTTACAACAACAGCGGCGACACCCTGGGCGGAAACTTTCTGGTGAACGAGAGCGGTACCGGCAGCGATCATTACGATCCCGGCGTGGCCGCTTGGGACAGCGGGTTCGTGGTGACGTGGTTCGACTACCGCAACGGCAACTTCGACATCTACGCCCAGAGGTACAATCACAACGGGGACACTTTGGGCGGCAATTTTATGGTGAACGACGACGGCGGCAGCTACGACCAATACGAATCCAGGATAGCGGCCAGCGACAGCGGGTTCGTGATCACCTGGTACGACATTCGCAGCGGCAGTTATTACGACATCTATGCCCAGCGCTATGATCAAACAGGCTTGGCCGTAGGCGGCAATTTCATTGTGAATGACACCACTTCCATCTACTGCTACTACCCGGCTGTGGCGGCCAACAACAGCGGTTTTGTAATGGCCTGGCACGATGACCGGTCGGACTATTACGGTTACGACATCCTCTGCCAGCGCTACGACGAGGCCGGCTCGGCTTTGGGCCCCAATTTCATGGTCAACAGCGGCGACACCGGCACCGCCGACCAGTGGGACGCCTCGGTGGCCGTGGACGGAGCCGGCAATTCGTTGGTGGTGTGGTACGACCTGCGGCACGACGACGGCAGTTGGAATACCGAGGATATCTACGGCCAGCGCTACGACGCCGCCGGCAATCCGGTGGGCGGCAACTTCATCATCAACGACACCTTGTCCGGTTTGCACCGCTATGGTTGCGATCCCAAGGCGGCCTTCCTGCCGGGCGGCGGGTTCGTGGCCACCTGGTACGGTTATGACTTCAGCTGGAACGGCCATGTCTATGCTCAGCTGTTCGATGCCTCAGGCGACACCGTGGGCGGAAACTTTGAGGTCGGCGACGGCTCCGGCAGCGAATATGTCTCGGATGTGGCCGCCTCGGACAGCGGCTTTATGATAACTTGGTACGACTACCGCAACGGCAACTCCGACATCTACGCCCAGCGGTACAAGTCCAACGGCGAGGCCGTGGGCGGCAACTTTTTGGTGGACGACGGCGGCAACAACCAATACGCCCCCAGAATTGCCTCCAACGGCAGCGGCTATGTGATCGCCTGGTATGACGATCGCAGCGGGAACTGGGACATCTACGCCCAGCGCTTTGACGTTAACGGGGACACTTTGGGCGGCAACTTCCTGGTGGATGACGGGGGGTATTACCAATATGAACCCAGCGTGGCCATGGCGGACAGCGGTTTCGTGATCACCTGGTACGACTACCGCTACGATGGGGGTTACTCCGACATCTACGCCCAGCAATACAAGATAAACGGCGACACCATCGGCGGCAACTTCCGGGTCAACGACGATGCCCAGGGGGTGGCCTATCACTATTATCCCAGCGTCTCCATTTCTCCGGACGGGCATAATGTGGTGGTGGCCTGGGAGGACTACCGGAACGACCCCAGCGGCTATGTGGCCCAGATCATGGCTCAGAAATACGTGGACGGGGTTGCGGTTGGCGGCAACGTGGCGGTCAACGGAAACGTTCTGGCCAATCGGTACTTCTGGGGCGGCAAACGGGTGGCCTGCGCCGATCAGCGGATACTGTTCTGCTGGGAAGATAACCGGCGATTCAAGGCCGGGGACATTTTCGCCAAGCTGACCGATTGGGACCTGCAGAACATCGAGGCCGAGCCTCCGGTGATCGTCTGGGTGGACTTGCTGGGCGACGACATGTCGGCCCCCTACGGACCCTACCCGGTGAAGGCGGTGGTGACCGACAACGGCCTGCTGGCCGAGGTCCAGCTGGTCTACACCGTGGATGGCGGCCAGCCGGACACCCTGGACATGGCGCCGGCGGCGGCCGACACCTTTGCGGCCTCCATTCCGGCCCTGGCGCTGGGGGCCTACGACACCGTGGCG
Organism: uncultured bacterium; assembly: GCA_937958665.1. Taxonomy (GTDB): domain Bacteria; phylum Edwardsbacteria; class AC1; order AC1; family EtOH8; genus CALGNM01. Next base: position 4,310 of record CALGNM010000264.1, read on the forward strand.
GTGGAATACTGGGTGATCGCCAAGGACTCCAGCCTCAACCGGGCCAAGTCGGCCACCTACGGCTTTGCGGCCATCGAGCCCACCGGGGTGGGTGGACGGCCGACCGCGGCCATTCCCGGGGCCTTCGCCCTGCAGAATGCCTATCCCAACCCGTCCCGGGGGCAGACCACCTTCAAGTATCAGCTTCCCCAGCGATCGGAGGTCAGCCTGACGGTCTACAACGTGATGGGCCAGGCGGTCAAAAGATTCGATCTGGGCGCCCAGCCAGCCGGCTACCACCAGATCAGCTGGAACGGCAGCGCCCTGCCCAACGGCATCTACTTCTACCGGCTGACCGCCGGGAGCTTTACAGCCACCAGAAAGCTGCTGCTTGTCAGGTAGGACGAGGACAAGTTGAGTGGCAAAGGGGCCTCTTTGCCACTCAAGGTTAGCTCATAACGGGATAGACCTGCAATATCGGTCATATGAACTATCTTGCAGGTCCAGCGCCCTAAAGCCTCATGTGAAATAATAAAAATTAAGGCCGGCCGCTAAAAGGAAAGCGGCCGGCTTTATTGGTATGGTGGAGGCGGTGGGAATCGAACCCACGTCCGACGTGGCGTAGCCAGGTCTCTGCGCGCATAGCTTATACATAGTTTTAACCAGCACCCACCCCCGAATTATGGTTTCATATTGTGACTATCCAGGGAATATCGTTTTCAATAAACATATTCATCTTTACTAATACAGTTCTTGACACTTGCCAAAGGCTAAAGTATAATGATAACAGGGGTGCGGTTATTATTAAAGGAGACAATATGAATAAGAATAATCTCATAAAATTGCTTAAAATCCATTCGCCGGAGCTGAAGGAATACGGCGTGTCGACCATAGCCGTCTTTGGATCCATTGCCAGGGATGAGGCCACAACTGAAAGCGACGTTGACATATTGGTTGATTTTGACCGACCGGTGGGGTTGTTCCATTTCGTCCGCCTTAAGTCGTATTTGGAGGCCATGCTTGACAAACCGGTGGATCTGGTAACCAAGGCGGCCTTGAAACAACAGCTTAAGGCTGAGATATTGAAGGAAGCCATATATGCCTGGTAGGGATTGGCGTTTCCGGGTAGAAGACATTATATCGGCAATCGCTAAAATCTGCGAATTTACCAAGGATGCCGATTATAGCGTCTTTGTCGCCAATGAAATGACGGTTGACGCTGTGATCCGCAACCTTGAAATAATCGGAGAAGCTGCCCGTCATATACCGGCTGAAATTGAAACAAAATATCCCGACATAGAATGGCAGGAGATGCGGGCCATCCGCAATATACTCATCCATGAATATTTTGGCGTTGATCTGGCGGTCGTCTGGCATACCGTTAAGAAAGATCTTCCGCCCCTGCTGTCCAAACTGCGGGATGTTTTGGCAAGGGAAAGGTAGTCGGAATTAACCCAATATCCGATCAAATCTTATAAAAAACGAACGGCCGACGCTAAAAAACGCCGGCCGTAATTATTTGGTGGAGGCGGTGGGAATCGAACCCACGTCCGGAAAAGGAACAACCAAGGCCTCTACATGCTTAGTTTATGTTTTGTCTTAACCCGCCGGCCCGCATAAACACGGTCGGGGCGGGAGCAGCCCCGTAAGTCTCGTCTTGCGTCCCGGGGAACGGCGCAAAACCAGCCCATCATTGCGATGCCGTTTGCAGACCCGATAGGCGGAGATCTACAACGACATGGCAGCTAAAATTAAGCCGCCAGAGCGTAGTTGTAAGTGCCAGTTAATGGCGTGCCAGGCTTTTAACGAGCCCACTGGCGTTCTCGGCATGCCACCTTGACCCTCCCTGATCCGTCGAAACCTGTCGCCCCCTTTGAATTCGATTACCGTTGGGTGAAAGGCCCCGGGGACCGTCGATGGCCCAGGGGTTTGTGGTTTGCGGATGAGGCAGATGTAAAGAGCGCCGCGAACCCACCCTCCAATGATAACCCATCAGGGCCCAAAAGTCAAGGCGGGCCAGGGACGACCGGCGGCCCGGCGGCCAAATCCGCCCCTTCCTCAAGGCCGGACGGCCGCCAAAGGATTTTATTCTTTTCGGCTTGACAAAAACCGAAAATGGGGTTATAATGATAATGATAATTGTTATCAATAGGCGACTGATGAACGGAAGGTGTGGAAGAAAGGCCCAGGGATGGCGGGGGCTGGGCTGCGGGCGGCGGATGACCGCCCCCCGGGAGGCCATCTACCAGGCCCTGTCGGAGATGGCCGGGCATCCCAGCGCCGACGAGGTGTTCCAGAAGGTGCGGGCCGGGCGGCCGGGCATCGGCCTGGCCACGGTCTACCGCAACCTGGAGCTGCTGCGCAATGGCGGCCACATCCGGCTGGTGGATGCCGGGGACGGCAAGGCCCACTTCGAGCTCAACCACGCCGCCGGGGGCGGGGGGCACCACCACCACCTAATCTGCCGCCGCTGCGGCAGCGTGGTGGACTACATGGACTTTGAGCGGGAGGAGCTGGAGCTGATCAGCAAGCTGGAGAAGCACCTGTCGCGCAAGTACGGCCATCAGATCACCGACCACGATATTTCGTTCTATGGCCTCTGTCAGAAATGCGCCGCCCAGGGCAGTAAGAGATGATCGGAGAGCAAGCCATGGACACCGCCAGACAGGTGACGGCGTCCGATGAAAGGAAGACCCCGGGCTTCGGCCCGGGCGGACGGTGCATCTGCCAGAAATGCGGATATAGCGAGGCGCACCAGCCGGGGGTTCCCTGCAATACCAGACGGTGCCCCAGGTGCGGGATCAGCCTGAAGCGGCAGGAATCGGAAATCAAACAAACATAGGGAGGTATCATATGCCACGGGGAGATGGAACCGGCCCCATGGGTTATGGGCCGATGACCGGGCGCGCAGCCGGATACTGCGCGGGCTACAATATGCCGGGCTTTGCCAATCCAGCCTTGGGCCGCGGTTTGGGGATGGGCCGGGGGCGGGGCTGCGGTGGGGGAGGCCGGGGCTGGCGCAACCAGTTCTACGCCACCGGGCTGCCGGGCTACCTGCGGTTCGGAGGGGCTTACCCCGTGACGGGGCAGCCCGATCCCGAACAGGAGAAGCTGGCCCTCAAAGCTCAGGCCCAGGCCCTAAAGGCCCAGGCCGAGGCCGTCCAGAAGAGGCTGGAGGAGCTGGAGAAAGCCGGCCAGTAGGCCGGGACATTGAAACCAAGGCGCGCCGTTTCCGCCCTTGCCAAAAGGGCCCAAGCGGCACACCGTCAGTTGACAATCCCTAAAAAGGGCTGCATATGAAAATAGGCATCATCATCTGCCACCGCTACCATGGCTGCGGGGGCGGCAAGTGTTTTCGTTCGGTCCGGGAGCGCCAGGGAGGTTTTGCCAAATACCCGGCGGAGGAGCCGCTGGAGGTGGTGGGATACTCATCGTGCGGCGGCTGTCCGGGCGGCAACGTCGAGTACGTGCCGGAGGAGATGATCAAGAACGGGGCCCAGGCCATCCACCTGGCCACCGGGCTGGTGGTGGGCTATCCCCCCTGCCCCAACATCCGAAGGTTCAAAGAATTCATCGAGAAGCGCTACCAGGTGCCGGTGGTGATCGGCACCCATCCCATCCCCCAGAAATACCTGGATGTCCACAACCAACTGCCGTTCTGGAACGATGGCCGCATGGCCGAGATCGCCGGGCACCTGATGGAGGAGCCGGAGCCGGTCAAGCGGGATTACAACTGAGGCGGCCGGTCCGCCCAAAATTTTCTGGAGATACAGCCATGAAGATAGCCTTCACCACCTCCGGCGACAGCCTCGATAGCCCGCTGGACAGCCGGTTCGGCCGGGCTCCCAAATTTCTGATCTACGACCTGGAGCAGAAGACCTTCGAGATCGTAGACAACCAGCAGAACCTGAACGCCGCCCAGGGGGCGGGGATCCAGTCGGCCGCCAACGTGGCCCAGGCCGGGGCCGGGGCCCTGGTCACCGGTCACTGCGGGCCCAAGGCCTTCAAGGTGCTGGCCGCCGCCGGGGTCAAGGTCTACAACACCGACGCCCTCACCGTGGCCGGGGCCCTCCAGCGCTACCGGGACGGCCTGCTCAAGGAGGCCAGCGACGCCGACGTGGAGGGCCACTGGGTTTGAGCCAGCAGATAGTTTTCCGCCCCATCGGCTTCATCCGCAGCCCCCACACCAAACCGGAGGAGACCCCCATCCAGCCGGCCTTCGCCCAGGGCTGCCGGGGCCGGGCCGAGATTTTGCCCGAGTATGCCGCGGGCCTCAAGGACCTGGAGGGGTTCTCCCATCTCTACCTGATCTACCACCTGCACCAGGCCGGGCCCTTCCGGCTGCTGACCAGGCCATTTTTGGAGGACGTCGAGCGGGGGCTGTTCGCCACCCGCTCCCCCAGAAGGCCCAACCCCATCGGGCTCTCGGTGGTCGAGCTGCTAAGGCTGGAGGGCAGCGTCCTGCACCTGGACCGCCTGGACATGCTGGACGGGACCCCGCTGCTGGACATCAAGCCCTACTCGGAAAGGTTCGACCGGATGGGGAAGGTCCGCCAGGGCTGGCTGGATGGCATCGATTCCGGCCAGGCCGAAGCCCGCGGGCGGAGGGGCTACCAGGGATGAGGACCCAGCTGGACTGCCTGCCCTGTTTTTTGCGCCAGGCCCTGGAGGCGGCCCGGATGGTGTCCCCCGACCCCGGGGTGCACCGCACCCTGCTGCGCCGGGTGCTGGGCTGGACCGCCCGGATGGACCTGGCCGCCCCGCCCCCGGCCATGGGCCGGCGGATCCACCGCCACCTGCGGCAGATCTCGGGAAACAGCGACCCCTACCGGCAGGCCAAGGCCAGACAGAACCGGCTGGCCCTGGGGATGCTGCCGGCCCTCAGGGAGAAGGTTCGCCGCTCGGCCGATCCCCTGGACCGGGCCATCAGGCTGGCGGTGGCCGGCAACGTCATCGACCTGGGGGTGGGGGCCGCCCTGGACCTGGAGGCGGTGGGCCGGGACATCAAGCAGTCCCTGGGCCGGCCGCTGGACTACGACCGCCGGCGGCTGAAGGCGATGATTCAAGCGGCCCAGAGCATCCTCTACCTGGCGGACAACGCCGGGGAGATCGTCCTCGACCGGCTGCTGCTGGAACAGCTGCCCCGGGGCCGGGTGACCCTGGCGGTGCGGGGCGGCCCGGTGATCAACGACGCCACCATGGTAGATGCCCGGCAGGCCGGGATCACGGATATTTGCCCCGTAATAGACAACGGCTCGGACGCCCCGGGCACCATCCTCAAGGACTGCAGCCCGGCCTTCCGGCGGGAATTCCGAAGGGCCGGCCTGGTGATAGCCAAGGGACAGGGAAACTACGAAACTTTGAACCAGTCCGGGAAGGATATCATATTTCTGTTCCAAGCCAAATGCCCGGTGGTGGCCGCCAAGTCGGGCCACCCGGTGGGGACCAGGCTGTGTTTGATCCGGCAGGGAAGGCGATGAGGCTGGCGGTGGCCTCGGGCAAGGGGGGGACCGGCAAGACCACGGTCTCCCTGAACCTGGCCCGGGCCCTGGGCCGTCCGGTCCAACTGCTGGACTGCGATGTCGAGGAGCCCAACGCCCACCTGTTCCTTAAATCGGAGCCGGTGGACGAAATGACGGTCAGCCTGCCGGTGCCGGAGATCGACCTCCGGCGCTGCGACCTGTGCGGCCGCTGCGCCCAGGCCTGCCAGTTCCACGCCATCGCGGTGGTCAAACCCGCTCCCATGTTGTTCCCCGAGCTGTGCCACGGCTGCGGGGCCTGCCGGCTGGCCTGCCCCCAAGGGGCCATCAGCGAAAGCCCCCGCCGGATCGGGACGGTCTCCACTTGGCGCAGCGGGGATATCGCCTTGGCCATGGGGCGGCTGGACGTGGGAATCTCCCTGGTGCCGCCCCTGATCAGGGCGGTCAAGTCCCGCCTGGATCCAGCCCGGCCGGCCATCCTGGACGCCCCGCCCGGCACCTCCTGCCCGGTGGTGGCCACGGTCCGGGACTGCGACTTGGTGCTGCTGGTCACCGAGCCCACCCCCTTCGGGCTCAACGACCTGATTTTGGCGGTGGAGATGGTCCGGGAGCTGAAGCTCCCCTTCGGGGTGGCCATCAACCGGCTGGGCTCGGGGGACGACCGGGTCCGGATGCACTGCCGGAAGGAGGGGATCCCGGTGATGCTGGAGATTCCCGACGACCGCCGGGTGGCCGAGGCCTATTCCCGGGGGGAGCTGATGGTGGACGCCCTGTCGGAATACCGAAAGTTGTTCGCCGGGCTGATCGAGAAACTGGGGCTATAAAAAACAAGGGAGCGCCAGCCATGCCCGAATACCAATACCAATGCGCCGCCTGCGGCCACCGCTTCACGGCCCGGCAGGGGATGTCGGAACCGTCCCTGGAGGGCTGCCCGGAGTGCGGGGGAAAGGTGGAGCGCCTGATCACCGGGGGCGGGGGCTTCATCATGACGGGGGAGTCCGCCAAGGGGCGCCAAGGGGGCGGCTGCCAGCTGGAATCCACCGGGCGCACCTGCTGCGGCCGGGACAGCCGCTGCGGCCAGTCCCGGTGCGGGGACTGACAAAAGCGATTATTCACCGGGACGATTTTGGGGACCGAAGGCATCCGGCGGCTTTGCCTGGATCCGGTCGGAAATGAAAAAAGGGGAAAGGCATGAGAGGGAAAGACAAGACCCAGTGGTTTAGGCTGTCGGTGGCCAGGATCCTGGAGGAAAAGAAGGAGGGGCGGCCTTGACCGCCAAGGGCGCCCCCGGACACATCTACGGCCCGGTGCCCTCCCGCCGGCTGGGGCGTTCCCTGGGGATCGACCTGGTGCCCTACAAGGCCTGCAGCTACGACTGCGTCTACTGCCAGCTGGGGCGGACCACCTGCCACACCTCCCGGCGGCGGAGCTACGTCGACCCGGCCGAGGTGCTGACCGAGCTTAAAGGCCGGCTGTCTCGGGGGCCGGCCCCGGACTACATCAGCCTGGCCGGGTCGGGCGAGCCCACCCTGTGCCGGGGCCTCGAGGAGCTGATCTCCGGCATCAAGGCCCTGACCAGGATACCGGTGGCGGTGATCACCAACGGTTCGCTGCTCTCCCGCCTCCCGGTGGCTGAGGCCCTGCTGTCGGCCGACCTGGTGGTGCCATCGCTGGATGCCGGGGATGAAAAAACCTTCCGTCTGATAAACCGGCCCTGCCGGGGGATCGGCTTTGGGGAGATGGCCCGGGGACTGGTGGAGTTCGGCCAAAGCTTTCGGGGCCGACTGGACCTGGAGGTGTTCCTGGTGGCGGGGCTCAACGACTCGGCGGACCAGGTGAAAAGGATCGCCCGGCTGGCCGAGAGGATAGCCCCCCGGCGGGTGCAGCTCAACACCGTGGCCCGCCCGCCGGCCGAGTCCTGGGCCGGGGCGGTGTCAGATCGGAAGAGCGTCGTGTAGGGGAAGAGTGTAGATCTGGGTGGTGGGCTAATCATTAAAAAAAAAAAATGATAAGAA
>CALGNM010000265.1 GCA_937958665.1 uncultured bacterium
ACCACCGAGATCTACACTCTTTCCCTACACGACGCTCTTCCGATCTCAAGGCTCCGGGGGATATCCACCGGAGCCGCCTGTTAAAAATTATGGAAAACTGGCCGGCCCTCACTTGACCTCGATGGAGATCTCCTTGGGCTTGACCTCCTCGGATTTTGGCAGCCGGATGGTCAGGACCCCGTTTTCGTAGGAGGCCTTGGCCTTGGCCGACTGGACCTCGGAGGGCAGGGTGATCATTCTCTGGAACTGCCCGTAGCTGCGCTCTATCCGGTGGTAGGTCTTGTCTTTGCTCTCCTCCTCGCGTTTACGCTCTCCGGATATGGTCAGCATATCGCCGGTGATCTGGATTTTGACGTCGTCCTTGGTCATTCCGGGAATCTCGGCCTTGACGATGATGTCGTCCTTGGTCTCCTCGATGTCCATGATGGGGGCCCACAGGCCGTCCGACATCATACGGCGACCGGGGGTGCGGCCGAAGAAATCCAGGAACAGGCGGTTCATCTCGTCCTGCAACGAGACGATCTCCGGGATCGGCTCCCATTTGGTCAGTTCGTGTTTCATGATAGACCTCCTTGATAAAAGCATTTTATTGATCTTTGCCGCCGGCATTATCGCCCGGGCGGGCTACTGATTTTGGCATAAATAATATAACACTTGAGTCCTCCATTGTCAAGTCTTTTGATAATAAAATAAACAGATATATAACATAATGAAAAATAATAAGATAAGTATAATCATTTGATTTCAATCTACCATATTAGACTAATAATCAGAAAAATGGGTTTAAAAATGTCTACAAAACTCTAATTACAGGGTAATATCATGCAACCACTTCAGACGGTTATGCCTCTAAACCTTTGATGTAAAGCCATGCCAAAGGATTCATACCTCAAAGCGGCCGCAATCCTGTTTATCCTGTTGATGGGCTGCGGCCGGACCAACCCGGTATCAGGAGTTTTAAGCGACGAGGAGGCCGTAAAGCTGCTTATCTCGTCCTCCGGCTATGCCGACTGCTCCGACTTGGCCGATGACGGGTTGACAGGTTTTCCCTTGCTGGAAACCAAGTCCGACAGTTTTCCCGGCGACATCTACTTTCTGCGGCGGATCGAGAGCCACTGGAGCCGAACCGCGCTGGGATTTGACTCGGGGAGGACCACGGCCTGGGCCGAGGTCCAAATCGGATCCCGGGGCCGGCTGGTGCTGGACAATGACCGCAACGAATCCTGCGATACCTTGTGGCGTCCGGTCGACGACCAGGGCCGCCGGCACCTCTCCTTCCGAAAGTCGGGAGGGAGGTGGCGGATATACGGAGCCTCTCCCTTGGCGGTCCAGACCGCCTCTCCGGCCGTGCCGGTGCTGATCGACAGCCTGGTGGTTCTGGGCAGCACCGGATTGAGGACCAGGGTGGCGTTCCGATGGGAAGACCAGGCCCGGGTGTGGGCCAGGGAGGAGATGCCGGCCTTCAGCCCCGGGGCCGAGGTCACCCTCACCGTCTGGGGCGGGCCGGCCACGGCCGGCGACTCCTGCTGGGCCTTTCTGCACCGCCGGGAATGGCAGGCCGGACTGATGTCCCACCTGCGTCTTCCCATGGTCCGGCAGCCGGACGGGGCCTTCAGCCTCGGCTGGACCGCCGAGACGGGAGAGGGCCCGGTGGTCCGCCAGGTTGCGGTGGCCCTGATGCTGGGCAGCACCTTGTTTGGGGACAGCACCGGAGAGTATTAGGCCTGCCTCTGGACCGTGCCCTACATCGTCACCGACAGCGACAGCCTGCCCAAATGAAAGAAGGGTCCCTGAAGGGACCCCGTAATATCAAACAATGCTGATGCCGGAGGAAGGTAATGGACGAGAAGGCCTGGGTGGTGGGCCCCAGCTGGGTCAACCTGGGGAGTAAGCTGGAGGAGCTGGCCGAAGAGCTGGAAATTGAGATCGAATTGGTCGGCAGGCAGGCCGCCCTGTTCAGCCAGCGGATTGACTATCGGGTCAGCGGACCCCGCCAGAGCCTGAACACCTTCCGCCGCCGGCTGCTGGACGAAGGCCGGGTCAGGTTCATCGGCATCGGCTGACTACTTGCCGGGCTCGTTCTGTCCGGCCATCTTCGACATGCCCTCGAAGAAGACATCGTTGTCGATGATGATCCCCTTGCTTTTTATGTCGCCCATCATCACCGAGCCGCTCTGCAGCTCCACCTTGCTGGCGGCGGTGATGTTGCCCACCACCTTGCCCCCGATGATGGCCTCCTTGACCCTGATCTCGGCCTTGATGACCCCCTCCTTGCCCACCACCAGGGTGCCGGCAGTCTCCAGCTGGCCCTCGAACTCCCCGTCCACCCGGACCCCCGAGTCGGCCTTGAGGCTGCCGTTCCATTTGGTGCCCTTGGCCAGGGTGGTGCTTAATACCCCGCCGCCGATCTCAACCTTTTTCTCCATAAACTTCAAGCTTCCTCAATGTGGTTGGGACACAGCCTGCCGTGTCCTTGCCTAAATGGGGCAGGGATACTGCCCCGTTATTATCATCCTATTCCAGCTCGGTGATGCCCACCTCGTAGTCCTGGCCATTTACCCGCAGCACGAAGCGGCGGCCGGGGTGTCCCTCCGGGGCCGGCATCCCTACCCGCAGGGCCTCCTGGCGGGCCTTCTTTTTGAGAGGGTCCCGCTGGGCCTCGAAATATTCCTTGGCCACCGCCGGGTAAAGGGCGTAGGTCAGGATGTCCTCCTCCTTGTCGGATAAGCCGGCCATCTCCTTTTTACATTTATCCCACTCCGGGGCGATATGGTCGGCCGGCCGGTCGGTGATGGGCTTCTCGTCGCCGATGGCCTTCCGGAGCACCTCCGGGTCGATGGGGGCCGGAGTCTTGCCATACAGCCCCCGGCACAGGTCCTTGACCTCCTGGATGATTATCTTATAGCGCTGGCCGGCCAGCACGTTGAAGGTGGCCTGGGTGCCCACGATCTGCGAGGTGGGGGTCACCAGGGGCACGTAGCCCAGCTCGGCCCGCACCTTGGGGATCTCTTTCAGCACCTGCTCGAACTTGTCCAGGGCGTTCTGCTTCTCCAGCTGGCTGACCATGTTGGTCAGCATCCCGCCCGGCACCTGGTAGACCAGGGCCCGGACGTCCACCCGCTCGGCCACCGGGGTGATCAGATGTTGGTAGGAGGTGTCCTTGATCTGCTGGAAGTACTCGGCGATCTCCAGGAAGTGCGACTTGTCTATCCCCAGGCGGTAGCCGGCCCCTTCCAGCATCTCCACCATGGCCTCGGTGGGCGGCTGGCTGGTCCCGGAGCCGAAGGGGCTGATGGCGCAGTCCAGGATGTCGGCCCCGGCCTGGGCGGCGGCGAAGTATGAGGTCGGCGCCATCCCGGTGGTGCAGTGGGAGTGCAGGCAGACCGGCAGGCCCACCTCGGTTTTAAGCCGGGAGACCAGCTGGTGGGCCGAGGCCGGGGAGATCAGGCCGGCCATGTCCTTGATGGTGATGACATCGCAGCCCAGATCCTTCAGTTCTTTAGCGAATTTGACGAAGCCGTCTATGGAATGCACCGGGCTCAGAGTATAGCTCAAGGCTCCCTGAACGGTGGCCCCGGCCTTCTTGGCGGTGACTATGGCCTTCTCCATGTTGCGGATGTCATTCAGGGCGTCGAACACCCGGAAGACGTCGATGCCAGCCTCACGGGCCTTTTTGATAAACCGCTCCACGACATCGTCGGCGTAATGCTTGTAGCCCACCAGGTTCTGCCCGCGCAGCAGCATCTGGAGGCGGGTCTTCTTGGCGTGCTGCTTGAAGATCCGGATGCGGTCCCAGGGGTTCTCGTCCAGGAAGCGCAGCATGGTGTCGAAGGTGGCCCCGCCCCACATCTCGAACGACCAGTAGCCCACCCGGTCCATCTGCTCGATCATGGGGATCATGTCCTCGGTGCGCATCCGGGTGGCGATCAGGGACTGGTGGGCGTCCCGGAAGGCGGTCTCGGTGATGCCCAGCTTTGGTCCGGCCGGCTGTCCCTGGTTGGGCTTTTTATCGGTCTGGTTGGACATCTTTACAGCCTGTTCAACGTTTAAAGGTGTTCTCTATTTCATTCAGAGTGGGTCAAAAAGTCGTTACTTGAGGACCACCAGGGTCTGCCCGGCGTTGACATTCTGCCGTTCGGCCACCGGGATCTCGGCCACCTGGCCGGCGAACGGGCTGGAGATGGAGGTCTCCATCTTCATGGCCTCCAGCTTCAGGAGGATGTCGCCCTCCTTGACCTGCTGTCCCACCTGGCACAGGACCTTGATCACCGTGCCGGTCATGGGGGCCGGCACCACCTTGCCGCCGGCGGCCGGGGCGGCCTGCGGTTTGGCGGGGACGGCGGCCGGGGCCAGGGAGACCGCCACCGGTTGGGGGGCCGGGGCGGGGCGGGAGATTGACGGGCCTTGCAGGCCGACCTCCTCGACCTCCACCTCGTAGGACTTGTTGTTCACCTTGACGACGTACTTGCGGGCCATGGCATCCTCATTGTTTATGATTTGGCTTTTTATGTTTGCGCCTTTGACTTGCTGGCCAGCGCCCCGGCTGTCTGGACATGCGTTTCCCGGGGCCTGGCGGGCAGGCCCCATCAGCCCTGCCTGCGGCGGCGGTATCCGTTCATGATATCAGTACGGCCGGCCAGGGCCCACAGGCTGAAGTTAGCCGGCTTTTCCTCCCCGGGGGGGGCGGCGGAGAAGGCCACCTGATCCTCCCGGAGGTAGCGTCCCAGGGCGGCGGCGATGACGGCCAGCACCTCGGGGGAGATGACATTATTTTTCTGGCTCATGCTCGGCCCCGGCTACAGCGGGATGTTGCCGTGCTTCTTGGCCGGGGACTGCTCCCGCTTGGTCTTGAGCACCGCCAGGGCCGAGGCCACCCGGGCCCTGGTCTCCTCGGGGGCAATCACCGCGTCCACGTAGCCCCGTTTGGCGGCCTCGTAGGGGTTGGAGAACATGGTCTCGTATTCGTCAATCAGCTCCAGTCGCTTCTTCTCCTTGTCCTCGGCGGCGTCGATCTGCTTGCGGAAGATGACGTTGACCGCGCCGGAGGCCCCCATCACCGCTATCTCGGCCTGGGGCCAGGCCAGCATCAGGTCTGAGCCCAGGTCTTTGTTGCACATGGCTATGTGGGCCCCGCCGTAGGATTTTCTCAAGGTGACGGTGATCTTGGGGACGGTGGCCTCGGAGTAGGCGTAAAGGATCTTGGCCCCGTGCCGGATGATGCCGCCATGCTCCTGCTGCTTGCCGGGCAGGTAGCCCGGGCAGTCCACGAAGGTTACCAGCGGAATGTTGAAGGCATCGCAGAAACGGATGAAGCGGGCGGCCTTGTCCGAGGAGTTGATGTCCAGACAACCGGCCAGCACCTGGGGCTGGTTGGCCACCACTCCCACGGTCTGTCCGGCGATCCGGCCCAGCCCCACCACGATGTTGGGGGCGTAGAGGGCGTGCACCTCCAGGAAGTCCCCGTTGTCCAGCACCCGGGAGATGATGTCCTTGACGTTATAGGGCATCTTGGGGTTGACCGGCACGATGTTCCGCAGTTCCAGATCGATCCGGGCCGGGTCGTCGCCGGCCCCGGCGGCCGGCGGGTCCTCCAGGTTGTTGGAGGGCAGCAGGGAGATCAGGTGGCGCACCCCGGCGAAGCAGTCCTGCTCGGAGGCATAGATGAAATGGCCGTTGCCGGACACCGCGTTGTGAGCCTGGGCTCCGCCCAGCTCCTCCAGCCCCACGTCCTCGCCCATCACCGCCTTGATCACCTGGGGGCCGGTGATGTACATGTTGGAGACCTTGTCCACCATGAACACGAAGTCGGTGATGGCCGGGGAATAGACCGCGCCCCCGGCGCAGGGCCCCAGGATCACCGAGATCTGGGGGATGACCCCCGAGGAACGGGTGTTGCGGAAGAAGATCATGCCGTAGCCGTGCAGGGAATCCACCCCCTCCTGGATGCGGGCGCCGCCGGAGTCGTTGATGCCGATCACCGGCACCCCCATCTTGAGGGCCATGTCCTGCATCTTGACTATCTTCTTGGCGTGGGCCTCGCCCAGGCTGCCGCCGGTGACGGAGAAGTCCTGGGAGAAGACGAAGGCCGGCCGGCCCCCGATGGTGCCGTAGCCGGTGACCACCCCGTCGGCCGGGATGGCGACCTTGTCCATGCCGAAGTTGTCGCAACGGTGCTGGACGAAGGCGTCGAATTCCACGAAGCTTTTAGGATCCAATAGCTGTTCGATGCGCTCCCGGGCCGAGAGCTTGCCTTTTTCGTGCTGTTTGGCGGCCCGCTTGCCGTCGGCATCGGCGATGGCGGCCTGCTTGTCCTCCAGGGCCTTGATCAGCTGTTCGATGGTCTTTTCGGACATGATATAAACCTTTTAATGTTAAATATTTGGCTTGATCGGAATTATGGCCCAGACTACAAGGGGCTGGCGATTAGACGACAGACTTTCATTATATCTTAAATGACGGGCATTTTCAAGGAGAAAATGGGGTAGTAAAAAATGGAAACCCCGCGTTATTTTAATTGACTTTTATAAGGGAATGGATATATCATAATTGGAACCTTATTGCGGAAGAACTATGAACAATTTCGAAAAATCCCATAAAGCAGTGTGCCAACTGGTAAAAGATTTTCAGGCCCACGAAAAGCGCTATCTGTCCCCGGAATACCAGGAGGCCGAGGTCCGCAAGGATTTTATAGACAAATTTTTTATGGCCTTGGGGTGGGATGTGAACCACGACCAACAGAAGAACCCCTACGAGCAGGAAGTAAAGGTTGAACGTGAGGTAAAGGTAGCCCGCGCCCAGAAGCGGGCCGATTACGCCTTTTGTTTGGCCCCCAATTTCAGGGATCCCAAATTTTTTGTGGAGGCCAAAAAGCCGTCCCGATCGTTATCCAATCCCGATGATTACTTCCAGACCGCCCGTTACGGCTGGAACGCCAATACGCCCGTTGCCGTGCTTACCGATTTCGAGGAGTTCCATATTATAGATTGCCGTTTCAAGCCGGATATAACCACCTCCATCAAGGCCTTGGCCCAAAAGTTCCATTACAGCGAATATGCCGATGCCGAAAAATTCTCCAAAATATACTGGCTATTCTCCCGCGAGGCGGTGGCCGGCAATTCTTTGGAGAAGTACGCCGAAACCTTAAAAAAGCCCACCGGCAAGGCGGTTCAGCGAGGCCTGTTCCCCGGCGGTTTTCAGCCGATAGACGAGGCTTTTTTGGAGGAGATAGACGAGATCCGCAAGACCCTGGCCAAGGCCTTCAAGAAGAACGACCCGGACATGATGAGCCCGGAGCTTACCGAGGCCGTTCAGCGCACCATTGACCGCCTGGTGTTCATCCGCTTTTTGGAGGACAAGCTGATAGAGCCGGAAAATTACCTGGACAATATCGGTCAATCGGGCAATGCCTGGGCGGAGTTCATCGCCTTGTGCCGCAAACTGGATAAAAAATACAATGGGGTGGTGTTCAAGGAAACCTACATCGACCTGGCTGGATTTGAAGGGCCGGTGGACACCGAGTTCCGCGACATCTGCGAGTCGCTGTCCCGCCAGAATTCGCCCTACGATTTCAACTTCATACCCATTCACATTCTGGGCTCCATTTACGAGCGCTTTCTGGGCAAGGAGGTTCACGCCACCGCCAAGCGGGTGGATATTGAGGAAAAACCCGAGGTGCGCAAGGCCGGCGGGGTGTATTATACCCCCCAGTATATCGTCCGCTACATTGTGGAGAATACCGTTGGCAAGCTGATAGAGGGCAAGACCCCGGAGGAGATAGCCAAACTGCGCTTTGCCGACATAGCCTGCGGCTCCGGCTCGTTTTTGATTGGGGCATTCGAACTGCTGCTGGAATATCATAATAAATACTACCAGGCGCATCCGGAGAAGGCCAAGAAGGACGGCTGCTACCAAAAGGACGGCCGTTGGGTGTTGAGCATAAAACAGAAAAGAAACATACTGCTTAACAATATTTACGGGGTGGATATTGACAGCCAGGCGGTGGAGGTGACCCAGCTTTCGCTGGCCTTGAAGATGCTGGAGGATGAAAGCACCGCCACGGCCAATGACATGCAGGTGCTGTTTCACTCGGCGGTGCTGCCGGACCTGACTAAAAACATTGTTTGCGGGAACTCGCTGATAGGAACGGATATCTTGCAGGGGGATTTGTTTGAATTGGATAAGGAGGAAGAGCGCAAGTTGAAGCCGATGGATTTTGAAAGCGTGTTTCCGGAGGTTGTGAAGAATGGCGGCTTTGATGCAGTTATTGGGAATCCGCCGTATGTAAATATTGTTTCTATTCCAGAAATGCAAAGAAAATATTTTCAACGTAGATATAAAACATGTAAAAATAAAAGCGACTTATACTCATTCTTTTTCGAAAGAGCATTGACATTGGTCAATCATAATTTTAAAGGGTATAGTCGCAATTCAGCCACTAACTTTTAGGTGATTTTGGGCTTGAAGTAGTGTCAAAATGCTACTTGTTTTTTGCTCTGGTGTCAAGCTTCGATGATTATATTTCCAAACGTATTCAGCCAAGTATAAAGGTAACCGTTCGCGTCTGATTCCACCCTTATCGGCTAACTTGCGTTTCAGATAACCCCAGAAGCCCTCAAGACCGTTTATATGGGTCCCTTTGCCGTTTGAGTACTGTCCCTGACCATGTTTGACGATCCGATGAACATACCCTTTGGTGGCAATGCCGGTATAGCTCTTCCAGGTGTCGGAACAGACAGTTGACCCCTTGCGGACACGCTTGAGTATCAAGGCTTGTAGCGTTTTGGCCTCAGTATCTGGAACTACCTGTGCCCAGACCTTGCCATTACGGCAAAGGATTCCGAATACCGGGGTTTTAGAAGTGCCCCGACCTCGTTTGGTGCCCCCAATTCGTTTTGAAAGTCTTTTGTTTTTCCATTGGCCGCCCAGGTACGTTTCATCCACTTCCACGGTTCCCCGGAATACCGGGGGGATATCGGTGGCCATCACGACCCGGACATGAAGCAAGGCCCGATAAATTCTTTGCCGATGGAGACCGGTTTGCCGGACAATTTCCGATACTGGTTCATTCCGAAAAATCAGCATCAGAAACTGGTGCCATTGCGATGCTGGAATTCGGAGGGGTAATCCCCCTGGTTTCCACTCGTATTTACAGTGCTTGCAACGTCGCTTAGAACGCCGTATGACGTAGCTTTCCCACGTTCCGCACTTTGGACATTTGTATCGTTTCGTCATGCCACCAGTATATCATATTTGGTGGCTCGAATGCGACTTTACCC
>CALGNM010000266.1 GCA_937958665.1 uncultured bacterium
GCGCCCCCCGAGATCTACACTCTTTCCCTACACGACGCTCTTCCGATCTTCCGGCATTCTGCCCCGCCAGCCTTCCCGTAGACCAGGCTATCTGAAGATTGTAGCCTCCGCAGGGCCCGTCCAGGTCCAGCACCTCCCCGCAGAAGTAAAGGCCGGGGGCCAGCTTGGATTCCATGGTGGCCGGGTTGACCTGGTCCAGGGCCACCCCTCCGGCGGTAGCCACCGCTTCATCGAACCCGCGCAGGGATTCGACGGTCATTCTGATGCCCTTGAAAAGGGCGGTGGTCGTTTCCCGCCCTTCGGCATTCAGGTGGCTGATCCGCAAATCGCCATCCATTTTACCGAGACCAAGGAACACCGGGATCAGCATAGATGGCAGGTATCCCTTGAGAAAAACCCTCAAGGTCTTCTTGCCAGCTCTCGGGATTTCCCTCTGCATCCGCTTTTCCAGGGCCCCCTGATCCAGAGCCGGCTTAAGGTCCAGGACGCATTCCACCGGACCGGCCTCCAGCCAGGCACCGATTTCCCGGCTGGCATCCAGCACTATCGGCCCCGAGATGCCGTAATGGGTGAACAGCATCTCTCCGAAATAGTTGGTCTTTTTCCTCCCCTGGACAAAGGACAGCCCTACGTTTTTAAGGCTCAAACCCTGCAGTTCTCCGGCCCATGGTTCTTTGACGTTGAGCGGCACATCGGTCGGCCTGGCCGGCACCACCCGGTGTCCGAGATCCCGGGCCCAGGCATAGCCGTCCCCGGTGGACCCGGTCCCGGGGTAGGATCGGCCTCCGGTGGCGATGATCAACTTTCCCGTACGGTACACCGATGACCCGGCGATTACGGCGAACCCATCGCGATCCCTTCTGACCCCGACCACCCTGGAATCAGTCGCGATTCTGACCTTGCCTGCCGCCATAAAGTCCTCCAGCGCCTTCAGCACATCGCGGGAGCTGTCGCTCTCCGGAAAATACCGGCCGCCCCTCTCCAGCTTGCATCTAAGCCCCCAAGCCTCGAAGAATTTAAGGGTTTCCCGGTATCCGAAGCGCGACAAAGGGCCATAGAGAAAACGGCTCCCGAGGCCGCAATCTTCTATGAATTTCCTAACTTCCAGGTTGTTGGCGATATTGCAACGCCCCTGGCCGGTGATCAGCAGTTTCCGGCCCAAGAACGGCATTTTTTCCAATAGAACAACTGATGATCCGCATTCAGCTGCCGTTCCGGCTGCCATCATTCCTGCAGGACCACCGCCAATGACTATGACATCAATTTTTGATTTTTCCGGAGTAACGATAAAAATGACCTTATTTGTGTATCTACAATAACTTACATATTACCAAATTTTATGATATGTTTGCAATATAAATATGAAAATATTTGCTTTTTCGGCAATCCGAATTATCCCGGGGGACGCCAGGCCTAACCTTCCTGTTTGGGCTCCAATGACGCCATACGCCAAACACGCAAAGGTCCCTCCCAAACGGAGGGGCCCTAATTTTTCACAGCTTCTTCACTTGTTTCCCTATTGCCTCATAGATTTTCTCATAGCTGGGCGGCGGTCCCGTCCTAATCTGCTTCCCGTTTATGAACAACCCTTCAGATATTCCCCATTCCATGAGATTGCTTCTCTCGGAGGTATCTACTTCGTTATATACCACCCTGCTCCCGAACTGCCCGGCCGCCCGCTTGGCCCGCTCACAGGCTAGATTATAGGCCATGCACCAGCCGCTGATAAAAGATGTGAT
The DNA here is from genome assembly GCA_937958665.1 of uncultured bacterium. Classification (GTDB taxonomy): domain Bacteria; phylum Edwardsbacteria; class AC1; order AC1; family EtOH8; genus CALGNM01. Next base: position 1,740 of record CALGNM010000266.1, read on the forward strand.
TGTGACCACGCCGGGTGTTTTGCCCGGGTTTTTTACCTTTCTGATCCACTTGGGTGGCTTGGCCTGGTTGGTGAACGGCTTCCAGACCAAGCCCATTATGCCGTCCCGGTCGGCGTTTTTATATCCATGCTTCCGGTACCAAGAGGCCTTCATCCAGAATGGCAGCACCAGCCCCCAGGCGGCCAGACCCTTGGCGCTGAAGATCGGAAGAGCGTCGTGTAGGGAAAGAGTGTAGATCTCGGTTG
>CALGNM010000267.1 GCA_937958665.1 uncultured bacterium
ACCGAGATCTACACTCTTTCCCTACACGACGCTCTTCCGATCTGGGTGGATGACACCACCTATATAACCATCGTAGCCTGGCAGGAAACGGCCGAGGCGGCCGGCAAGAGGCTCAAGAAGGGCAGCCCAGTGCTGGTGGAGGGACGGCTGGAGAGCAGAGCCTGGGAAAATGAAGCCGGACAGAAGAAAACCCTGTTCGAGATAAGGGCAGACAACCTGGAATTCCTGGAGACCTCCGGCCAACGCCCCACACCGGACCACACCGAACAACCATAAAAATCAACATATTTAAGGAAGACTGACTCGCCATGCTGAAAAGAGACGCCAAGGACAGCCCCCGGGCACCCCGGGAACGGAGAGTTTTCCACCGCAAGGACTGCAAGTTCTGCCTGGAAAAGGCCGAACAAATCAACTACAAGGACGACAAAAGGCTCCGCCACTTCATGACCGAGAGGGGCAAGATCGTACCCCGCCGGGTATCGGGCAATTGCGCCAAGCATCAAAGGATGCTGACCACCGCCATCAAGCGGGCCCGCCATCTGGCCTTGCTGCCATTCATCTCCGAACACCGTTAATCAAGCATTTAGGAGCAACTCATATGAAGGTTATACTCACCCAGGACATCCCTTCCCTGGGGAAAAAGACCGAGGCGGTCGAGGTTAAGGCCGGATACGCCCGCAACTACCTGATTCCCCAGGGCAAGGCCCTGCCAGCCACCGAAGGCAGCCTCAAACAACTGCATGTCCGGATCAAGAAAGAGGAAAACCAGCTGGCCAAGAGGAAACTGCAGGCCGAGGAGCTGGCCAAGAAACTAAATGAGATCTCCTGCACCGCCACCGTCCAGGCCGGCGAGGACGACCGGCTCTACGGTTCGGTCAGCGTCCCCGACATCATCAAGCTGCTGTCGGATCAGGGCCTGGCCATCGACAAGCGCCAGGTGGTCCTGGAGGAGCCAATCAAGTCCCTGGGAGTCTACAACATCCCCGTCAAACTTCATCCTGAAGTGGAGGCCATGATAAAGCTATGGGTAGTACGGCAATAAACATATCTTCGCTGATCAGCCCGGAGCGGATGAACCTGAACCTCAAGGCCAACAGCCGGGACTCCCTGCTCAAGGAGCTGGTGGCCCTGACCGGGCTGGAGGAAAAGGCCCAAAAGATACTTCTGATCAATCTGAAACAGCGGGAAGAGCTGGGGTCCACCGGAATCGGCAAATCGGTGGCCATTCCCCATTGCCGCTCACTGCTGCTGAACTCCCTGACCCTGATCATCGGGCGATCCAAGTCCGGGATGGAATTCGACTCCATCGACCGCAAGCCGGCCAAGCTATTCTTTCTGATCATTGCCCCACCCCATGACCCCCAGAACCAGTACCTGATCACCCTGGGCAAAATCGCCCAGCTGGCCAAGGAGATCAACGCCAACGACCCGCTGTTCGGCATTTCCGAACCCGGAGAGTTCATCTCCCGAATCGGTGAACTGGAAAGCAAACTATAGATTGGAGAAATCCCCATGCATCCCCAAATGGAATTGCTGGTCACCCTGCATGACCTGGATCTTATGATCAAGGAAGCCACCGATGGCGCCGCCCGGGAGAAGGAGCTGGGGTTCAAAATCGACACCTTGGATCACCTTACCAAGGCCCAAGCCGATGTAGCCAAGCAGGTGGACAAGGATATCCTGGCCCGCTACCAAAAGCTCAAGTCTCGCTATGGTCGGCCGGTGGTCCCGGTAATCAATGGCATCTGCTGCGGCTGCCACATCCGGATGCCCACCGAACAGGCCACCAAGGTGGGCAAGAACCAGTCCTTAAGCACCTGCGGCAACTGCGGACGATTTTTATACTGGCTGGCCGAATAGCCGGCGGCGATCATTAGCCCGGCACTTTCATCGGTAATTATTTCATATAAAGGAGAATAAATTGTCACTGATCTGCGAAATCTGCGGCAAGGGGGTGGGCTTCGGGCACACCATCAGCCATGCTCACAACGTAGGGCCCCGAAGATGGAATCCTAACCTCCAGAAGGTGAGGGTAATGGCGCAGGGCAAGGTTAAGCGGATGTCGGTCTGCACCCGCTGCCTGCGCTCGGGGAAGGTTCAGAAGGCCAAATAGCCTATTTCCCAAACCAACATGGGCTGCCGGGATCGTGCCGGCCAGCCCCTTTTTATAGGAAGTTGCAACTGCCAATGAAATTCAAATTTTGCCCACTGTGCACCAAACCCCTGCGTTGCCGGGTTCTGGATGGGCATAAGCGCCAGGTCTGCCTGGAATGCGGTTTCATTCATTACCATAACCCGGTCCCGGCGGTGGGCGTGGTGGCCGTCATTGAGGATAAGCTGGTTATGGTCCGGCGCAAGTTCGAGCCCTTTGCCGGCCAGTGGTCCCTGCCGGCCGGATTCATGGAACACGGCGAGAGCCCCCGGGAATGCGCCATCCGGGAGACCAAGGAGGAGACCAACCTCTCGGTCAAACCGGGCCGGCTGATCGGGCTGTATCATGGCAATGACGACCCCCGTTGTTCGGTGTTGCTGGCGGTTTACCATGCTTTGCCCCTGAGCCGTAACCTGAAGGCCGGGGACGATGCCAGCCAAATAGGCCTGTTCGACCCCCGCAACCTGCCCCGGGAGGTGGCCTTCAAAGCCCACCGCCAGGCGGTCAAGGATTTCCTGGCCCTGGGCAAATGAAGGGGCGGATTCTGGCACTGGACCTGGGGCGTACAAGAGTGGGGGTGGCGGTCAGCGACCCTCTGGGCATTACCGCCCAGCCCCTGCCCCCCCTGGGGATCACCGGCCTGAAAAGCCTGATGGCCCAAGTTGCAGATCTGACAAAGTCCCGCCAGATCACCGAAGTTGTACTGGGCAGTCCCCTTAACCTGAATGGGGAACCAGGGCCCTTGACGGAATTTGTAAGCCAAGCCAAGTACCGCATCGAGTCCGAGCTGGGTCTACCAGTCCATTTGTTCGACGAACGATTCACCAGTAAAATGGCCCAGCAGGTCATCCACCTGTCCGGACGACAGCTGAAAGCCAACAAAAAAGCCCTCGACAGCATATCCGCCTCCATCATTCTCAGCGACTACCTCAAATCAATCGGCCATGAGAGCACTGATTAGGATAATGTCCGCCTGCCTGCTGGGGCTGGCCCTATATCTGGCGGTGATGGCATTCGGCACCCGGGCGCCTGCTCCTAGCTGGGAGCCCCAGGTGATCACCATCCGCAGGGGCACTTCGGCCTCCCGGATAGCCGAGATGCTCCGCCACCAGGGGGTTATCGAGCACCCCCGGATCTTCCGTTACCTGGCGGTCCTGAGCGGCTCCACCAGAAAACTCAAGGCCGGCCGCTACCGGTTCGATTATCCTCTCTCAGCCTACGAGGCGGTATCCAAACTAAACAGCGGAGCAGTGGTCTACCGCAAGGTGACCATTCCCGAAGGTTTGACCATGGCCCAGATAGCCGGCAAGCTTACCACCGAAGCCGGCGTCGACAGCCAGGCCATGATGGCCTGCTTTCGCGACACCTCGCTGACGAGGGCCCTGGGCATACCGGCCAGAAATCTGGAAGATCGGAAGAGCCCACGTCTGAACTCCAGTCACCGAATAAGATCTCGTATGCC
>CALGNM010000268.1 GCA_937958665.1 uncultured bacterium
CCGAGATCTACACTCTTTCCCTACACGACGCTCTTCCGATCTCCTCGTAGATCTTGGTCAGCTCCCGGCACACCGCCGCCGGGCGGTCCCCCAGGGCCTGGGCCAGCTCCTCCAGGGTCCGGGCGATGCGGTGGGGGGACTCGTAGACCACCACCGTCCGGGCCTCCCCGGCCAGCCCCTCCAGGGCCTTGGCCCGCCGACCGGGCTTGACCGGCAGAAACCCGGCGAAGACGAACTGGCTGGTGTCCAGGCCCGAGGCCACCAGGGCTGCGATCAGGGCGGTGGGGCCCGGAATCGGCACCACCTTGATGCCGGCCGCCACCGCCTGGGAGACCAGGGCCACCGCCGGGTCGGAGATGCCGGGGGTTCCGGCGTCCGAAACCAGGGCCACATCGGCCCCCTGCTGGATCCTCTGGATCAGCTCCGGGGCCTTCTCCCGCTGGTTGTAGGAATAAAAGGAGCACAGCGGGGTGGCGATGCCGTAGCGCTTGAGCAGCAGCCCCGTGTGCCGGGTGTCCTCGGCGGCTATCAGCTGGACCTCCTTCAGGGTCCGGACGGCCCGGAAGGTGATGTCCTCCAGGTTCCCGATGGGGGTGGCCACCAGATACAAGATGCCTGACATATCTTTCCCGCCCGAAGCTTCAGACTGCCGGCAGGGTCGGAGGCGGAGCCGCCGGCCCGGTCAGAGCAGGTCCTTCAGCTTGGAGTAGCGTCCGAAGCTGGATGACTTCAGGGCGAAGCGGAAGTCCTTGAGGGCCCCCTGGACGATCCCGTCCAGCCGCTTGCCCAGCACGATCCGGAAGGAGTCCACGAAGTTGTCCATCCACTCGGCGAAGGCCTTGCCCAGCTCCTCGGGGGTGGCCACGATCTTGCCCTCGCCCTTGATCTCGTCGCCCACCTGGAACTCCTTGAGGAACTCGTAGTGGACGGCGGCCGCCTCCTTGGAGGAGGCGATGGTCTTGCTGACCAGGGTGGGCCCGGCGATGTTCTTGAGCTCGGCCATCAGCTTGTTCATGGCCTTGACGAACAGCTCGATCTGGGCCGGGCTGGCCTGTTCGGCCTGCACCGGCAGCTTGTCGTAGGCGTCCACGATCACCGCGCCCGGTGCGGTGGCCGCCGCCTTGAGGGCGGCCTTGAGAACGTCGGGGGCGATGCCGTCCACCTTCCAGGTGAAGTAGCCCGAGGCCGGGGCCCCCTCTTTGAAGCGGACGAAGGAGACGTCCACCCCCCGCTTGATCTCCAGGAAGCCGTCGAACTTGACGGCGGTCAGCTTCTCGAACAGCTTGTCGGGGGTGACGTTGGACAGGTCCAGGTTCTTGAACACCGGCTTGACGGTGAAGGTGGCCAGCATCATGTCCACCAGCTCGTCCGGGGTCTCGTAGATGGAGACGGTGCCGGTGGTGGACTTCTTGGCCTTCTCGATCACCTCGCCTATGGCAATCTGCCGGCGCTCGGTTCGGGAAAACTGCCCGGCGTTGACCGGCTCGCCCTTCTTGAGGTACAGCAGCTGGACCATGTCGGGGTAGATGATCTCCAGGTAGCCGGAGATCTTGCTGGCCCGCTCCTTCTTGTTGTCGGCCAGGATGTTGTCCAAGTGGACGAATTCCAGCTTGGCGTTCTGTAGGTTGGACCTGCCCTTGGGGAATCGCATCTTAAACTCTATCCGATGATTTTATAAATATTCTTGGAGCCATGACGGTTGAACTGAGGCCGTTTCCCCTGGATTACCGCCGGCCCGGGAATGTTCCCAATGATTATCAACTATAAACCAATAACTAAATTTCCTTGAACTTTTCCTTGAGGGTGGCGTAGCGCCAGTATTCCTCCAAATCCGGCATCGACGGGATGCTGATCCCCTCGGCCGAGAAAGCGATCAGCGAGGAGGCCTGCATCTTCTCCAGAATGTCCTTGGCCTTGGGCACGCTGACCCCCACCTGTTTGGCCAGCCCCTCCGGGGTATAGTTGCCCTTGATGAAGACGCCGGAGCCGTCGGGGGCGCCCTTCTCCCGGCCCATGGACAGCAGGGAGGCAGCCACCCGGCAGACATCGTCCTTCTGGAGCAGGATCTTCACCTGTTCGTTGGTCTCCCGCAGGCGCTTGACCAGGCTGGTGATCAGGTACTCCACCATGGGGTTCTCCTGCAGCTGGGCCTTGAAGGCCGGCCGGTCCAGAATCAGCAGGGAGACCTCGGTCAGGGCGGTGGCGGTGGCTGAGCGGGGGGCGTCGTCCACGATGGCCATTTCGCCCAGGAAGGAGCCCTCCGACAGCTCGGCCAGAACCTTCTTGACCCCGCCGGCGGTGTTGGATATCTCCACCTTGCCTGACTTGATCAGGTACATCTCATTGCCTTTATCGCCTTCCTTAAAAAGGATCTCACCGGCGGCCAGGTTCTTTTCGAAAGCGCCTTGAGCTTCGGACATGCTTTTCTCCTTTTAAAACATACTTAACAAAATATCATATCACAACTTAATGGAGATTGTCAACAATAAATTCCCCTGTAAATTGCCGGGCAAAGCCTTATAAAAATAAAAAGGCGGCCCCCGGCCGCCTTTTAAAATATGACCTGACCCCCTACAACCGGTCCAGCCTTTATGATACTGACATGCCCCCGTTAATTGTACCAGGTTGAGTGTTACTCTTTAGGCCGCTGAACAGTCGGGCAGCGGTTGTTTTGTTTCCGGGGCCGGTGGCTGGTACCCAAGGGAACTATGCGGTCTGAAGATGTTGTATTCCTGCCTCCATCTGGCGGTCAAGACCTTTGCCTCCAACAGGATGTCAAATATCTCCAGGTTCAATAACTCATCCCGAAGCTTGCCATTGAAAGACTCGATATAACCATTCTCCCAGGGGTTGCCCGGCTCGATGAACAAGGTCCTTACCCCAACCCTCTCCAGCCAATGTCTTACATTCTTGGCCGCAAACTCCGACCCGTTGTCCGATCTGATATATTCAGGGGTTCCCCGGCTTAAGAACAGGTCATTCAGTTTGTCCAGCACATCCTGGGATTTCAGGCTTCTGCCAACGTCCACGGCCAAACATTCCCTGGTGTATTCATCTACCATGGTCAGGTATCTCAAGGGCTGGCCGTCGCTGGTTCTTCCGGCCACAAAATCATACGTCCAGACATGGTCTTTGTGCTCTGCCCTGAGTCTGATGCACGATCCGTCATTAAGCCACAGCCTTCTTCTTTTGGGCTGTCTTTTGGGCACCTTTAAACCTTCCTGCCGCCAGATCCGTTCCACCCGCTTGTGATTCACCCTCCAGCCGTCTCTCTTTAGCAGCCCGGTTATCCTTCGGTAGCCATATCTGCCGTAGTCTGTGGCATATTTGACTATAGCCTGAACCAGCCGGGGTTCGTCATCTGGGGTTGCCATCTGATATCTTTGGGTGCTCCTGGTCTGGCCCAGGACCAGGCAGGCCCGGCGCTGGGAAACGGCTATTCTTTGGCGCACCCTGTCCACCGCCCGGCGCCGTTTGACCGGGCTTAGAAGTTTCCCGAGGCGGCCTCCTTCAGTATCTGGTTATCCAACGACAGGTCGGCCACCAGTTTCTTCAATCTTCCGTTCTCTTTCTCCAGCTGTTTCATCCTTTGGGCCTGGTCCACCCTTAGGCCTCCGTATTCCTTCCGCCACCGGTAATATGTCAGTTTGCTCACCTCTATCTTCCGGCAGGCGTCGGCCACCGTGGCCCCCTGGTTGATCATTAACTCCGCCTCCCGCAGTTTCCCGATGATCTCTTCCGGTTTGTTCCCTTTCTGTGGCATTTTACCCCCTTTGCTTTTCATTCATCCAGCCGCTATTGTATCATAAAGGCTGGACCGGTTGTAGGGGGTCAGGTCAATAGCCCAGCACCACACCCGCTAATCCCATCACGCCACCAAGAACTACTTCATTCATATCAGACACTCTTACTTTGATCTAGATAGTCGTGTGATTAAGAAACTAAGCCCATACACAAACAATACCAGAACCACTGCATTCACTGGATGAAACCCCCACCCTGCGATAATTTTCCATAGTTTGCCTTGAAGATGAAAGTACTTTACCAGGAATACCAGGACATTAATAAAAGTAGTGCTGCACAAGATGTAATACATCGTTATTCCAGTAGCCAACTTATGTGCTGCATAATATTTATCACTCTGCTGTTTCTTAAATACGTTGTTATAAGCCAACAACAACAATACCAAACTAGGAATGACTGAGAGAGCACCATTTAATAACTGCTCAAAGAAAAAAGAGAATGGATATCTACTAATATACTTGGCCTTTCTGGGATCAACAATAATACCCACCAATTCTAGCACTACTGGCAGTAAGAAGCTGTAGAGTGCTGTTATTTTTAATACTTTTCTCATATACTACCTCTCACACTCGCATTCAGCACGTGCGTTTCTAAATGCGTCATCACCAAATAAGGTAACTGACAACCAGTATCCGCCTGCAAAAAACATACATGTGCCGCGCATAAAGGGATAGTTCGCACAACTAGCCTGCATGTTCATCAAAAACTGTAGGTCACAGCTGAACTTCGACGGCTGTTGATCACAATCGCCGTAACAGAGATCATGCACAATGCAAGCATTAGTGAAGTTGAATATATACTCCATTTCATCGGGTATCGCCATATCGTTACCCTTTGAACCACACGCAAGCCCGGTGGGGTCCGTCCAATTAATCGGATTATTTGCCACATACAAATACCAATTCAAACTTCCACCCCTGTCCCCTATCGGATCATTCTGCATGAACCTTCCATACTCCGGGTAATACTCCCGCGCCCGCAGGTTGTAGGCATCCGTCAAGGGCCAGTCGTATTCCTGCCCGGTGTAGGTGTAATAATCCCAGTTGCTGTCCCAGTATAACCAATTGCCAAAGTCATCAAAGAGCATGGCCGTGGTTACTGCCTGGTTCGCATCACTCATCCCCACTATCGTCCCCAGGCCGTCGTGGTGGTACAGCAGCGTGGCATACAGGTAATCGCTCCAGTCCTTCTTTACCGGCAGGCTCCCGTTGGCGTAGTAATACCGCACCCCGGCGTACGCGGGGCTTTTGCTTTTGCACAGTCAGATTACGGCACCCAGGCCGCACCATAACCGCGCGCCGTTATATTAGCAACCACTTTGGGCAAACCCCACCTTTCAATCGGTATATACACATATTGGGAAGACCAGTCGGTTATATAAGCTAAAATATATTGGCCCTGATATAAAATATATTTTGAATCAGGCGACCAGGTTAAATCTATATATTGCGGCTCTTGTGGTATATAAAACGAAAGTTTTGACGCAATCCTTCTTTGCTTCTTGGTTGTTAAATCCACCAGATAAATTGAACGATCCTTAGTAAAGGCCATTGTTCTACCATCAGGTGATATAGCCGGGGCATAGCCAGTGCAAATTGTGTCCAATATTTTACCTTGCAAATCTACTCTGACAATACTGCCATTAAAAGTAGCCATATAAATAGATTGACCATCCTTTGCCCAAGACAGACCACCTAAGGCGAGCACATGTTCAAGTATTGTACTGTACGCCCTTTTTTCCAAATCAAATACTGCGCATGAGGCTTTTAAAAACGCTTGCGTATTATTATCATATACAGAATATAAAAATGCGATGTACTTGCCATCTGGTGAGATTTTTAAATTTGTTAGTTTTGCAGGTATTTCATATATTAAAGTATCTAATTTATTTTTATGTAATAGATACAAGTCATAACACCACGATGCCTTTTTTGTTTTAGGCCATCCAACAATCTTGCTATAGCATAATGTGTCGTAAAAAGCAGTATGATAAAACAATCCATCCGGCCCTGCTCTTACAATAGTATCAACCGCATTGTTATTAAAATCGTATAAAATAATGAAATAATCATCATTTAGAAATAATCTACCTTTGGATTTAGGTGATGGTTTAACGCATCCAATCAAAGATAGCGCCAATAGTAGGCATAATATATACTTCATTTTCACCTCCTATTTCACACAATAATTCCAGATCAGCAGCGCCACATGGTGACAGTTATTAAACGCAAAATTATACTGTGGCGGTGATTTGTAGAACACATCCAATGCTCTATTGACACAGTCATCATAGCAATTATTATTTGCTATTAATATCGGTTTGCAGATAGCGACGTTATCTGGCCTTATTTCACCAGGGAAATTTGAAGACGGAAATAACAATGCAAGGGGCTCAAACCCTTTTTTAGGGTAGAATCCCCTGCTATTACCATTAACGTCTAACCAACCATGTGGTACACCTTTTATCCATGCCCAACAATATGTTACGACCTTACCCGTAGGATGGGTCTGTCAAGTAATTTGTGTAAATGGGATTTTTGTTAATTTACTGGAACCCGG
>CALGNM010000269.1 GCA_937958665.1 uncultured bacterium
GATCGTATTCGGTGACTGGAGTTCAGACGTGTGCTCTTCCGATCTAGCCCTTTTTCAGCAGGATCCGGCCCATTCCCCGCCCCCGACTTTTAAGCCGCACGGCAAGATTCCCCAGGTGGAACTCATCCAGCACCACCCAGCCGATAAGATAGCCCGCCACCTGGCTCTGGTCCTCAAGCACCAGACAGATTCTGCGATCGTCTTCCTGCAGCTCGTCTCGGAACATCTGAACCGTCCAGGGGTCGGGAAAGGAATTTCGCTCGATCTCCAGAACAGCCTCCAGATGGCCGGCGGTGAAACGGACCACGGCCGCCTCCCCGTTTCCACAAGAATCGACCACTTCAGGCTTGCTCATCTTTGGCATCGGGCCTTCTCAACATCAGCTGGGCGAATATAAAAGGCCGCCAGCTGGCTGGCGCGAACCGTTTCCCCCTGCTCATATAGCCGGGCGGATAATCGGGCCAGGCCGGAAAGCATCATGCCGTTAGCCAGAAAATCCTTAGCCCTCCGGAGCCGGGGATGCTTTTCAGCCAGTTCCCGGTATTTGGCCTCCCCGCTGCCGAACAGCAGCGTACCAGCCGGAAGATTGGATAACCATCCCGCCGGCTCGGTTGACAGATATCGACCCTGGTTGACGGGCAGTCCCTCTCGCACCTGATACAGGGAGGTGTAGATCTCTCCCTTCTTGGCATCTATCATCGGAGATAGCCAACCATCATGGTCTGAACAAGAAAAAGCCATGGCATCCAAGGTATTGACGGACAGGCAGGGAACACCTCGCCCTGCGCCCAGCCCCTTGACGAAGGAGATGCCCACCCGCAGTCCAGTGAAGGAACCGGGGCCGGTTGCCACCGCCAGCAAATGAATATCGGAAAGTCTGACCCCGGCTGAGGACAGCATTTGACCAACCTCCCCCGACAGGGACTCGGAATGCCCGGTCCCCACCTCCCGGGAAATGCCCCTCAGCACCGTCCCTTGACGGCTTAACGCCAAATTGAGCCAGGGGCCGCTGGTATCCAGACAGAGGGTCAGCATTGAGCCTCCCCCAACCAACGGAATTTGCCAAGGGGCTTGAGTTCGAACCGCCTCTCCTGGTCAGGCCCGGAACAGATCGACACCTCTAGGCGGTCGGACGGCAGATGCTCCCCGGCGTTCTCCGGCCATTCGATGATCACCAGACCGTCCCCCTCCAGATATTCCCGGTACCCGATTCCCTCCAACTCGTCCGGCGCTCTCAACCGGTAGAGGTCGAAATGGTAGATCGGATGCCGGCCCCGATATTCATTGACCAGGGTAAAACTGGGGCTGACCACCGGCTCCGCGACTCCCCATCCCCGGCAAATGCCCTGGGCCAGACAAGTCTTGCCCGAGCCCAAGTCGCCCTTTAAACAGACCACCTGTCCCGGGCCCAGGCGCTTCGACAGGCGGAGGCCCAGTTCCTGGGTCTCCAGAGGTGAGTGGGTGATATATGTGTTGATGTTCTGTCTCAAGCTGGCTTAAGCACCGCCACCGGCAGGATCATCTCCTCCATGGAGATCCCCCCGTGCTGGAAGGTCCCCTCGTAGCGCTTGCGGTACTCCTCGTATTTGGTGGGATACACCAGGTAGAAATCCTCCTTGGCGATCAGGTACTGCATGCCCTTGTAGTCCTCAGGCAACAGGTACTCGGCCGGATTCTTGATCCATAGCACCTGGCGGGGGTCGCCGGAGACGTTGCTGCCCGACTTGTAGCGCAGGTTGGCGGTGGGGTTCTGTCCGGCCTTGATCTCGCTTCCCCGCCGCCCCTGAATGGAGCCATGGTCGGTGGTGATGACCACCTCCCGCTTCTGGCGGGCGGCATGCTGCAGGATATGGTAGATGTCAGAATTGGCGAACCAGGTCAGGGTCAGGGACCGGAAGGCCTTTTCGTCGGGGGTGATCTCCTGCAGGACCTGGGAGTCGGCCCGGGAATGGACCAAAATGTCCATGAAGTTCACCACCAGGCTGATCAGGGGAACATTCTGAAATGAACCGAAGTTGCGGCGCAACTCCCGCCCCTCTTCCATGCTGAGAATCTTGATGTATTTGGGGTCGGGGGAGGTTCGGCATTTGAGGCGCTCCAGGTTGGCCTCCATCAACCGGTGCTCGTGGCGGTTGAGGCTGGCCTCTCCTGCTGCCTCGACCTTTTCCCAGTACTGGGGGTAGCTCCGGACTATCTGCGAAGGGAACAGCCCGCTGAAAATGGCGTTGCGGGAATAAGGGGTGGCGGTTGGCAGAATCGAACAGTAATAATCGGTCTGCACCTCGAAGAAGTTCCTGATTAGCGGTTCGATGGTTATCCACTGGTCCAGCCTCATGCAATCCAGGATGATGAATAGGCATTTCTGCCCCGACCTGATCCGGGGAGCCAGATAGTTCTCAATGATGTCCGGTGAAAGCAACGGCCGGGCCTGGCCGTGCAGCCAACCCCGGTAATTATCTTCCACGAAACGGGAGAACTCCAGGTTGGCCTCCCGCAGGATCCCCTCATGGCTGGCATGCAGCCCATCGTCCCTCAGCTGGGACAGCCGGATGTCCCACTCAACCAGACTGCCGTAGTGTCGGCACCAGCCCTGCCAATCCAGGGCTCGGTAATCGAAGGAAGCCAGTTCCCGCGAGGCCGACACATACTCCCGGACCGCCTGATCCTCGGCCAGCTTCCGGCCCTCCAGCACCCGGCGGCAGGAGGCCAGCACCTGGGCCGGGTTCAGGGGCTTCAGCAGAAAATCATCAATCCTCTGCCCCAGGGCCTGCTCGATCAGCTCCTCCCTTTCACTCTTGGTGGCCATGATCACCGGCAACTGGTGCCCGGAGGCTCGGATCCGGGAAAGAGCCTCCAGGCCGTCCATGCCTGGCATCATCTCGTCCAGCAGCACCAGGTCGAACGGGTTCCTGGCCAGCAGGGACAGCGCTTCCTGGCCCGACGCAACCGGGGTAACCCTGAAATTCTTTCCCTCCAGGAAGATGATCTGGGACCTCAGCAGGTCCACTTCGTCGTCCACCCAAAGGATCCGATAGCCTTCCTCCATCTCGCCTCTCTCGCCGCTATTAGTTGTGTCCGGTCTTAATGGGAAGGGATATAATGAATACCGAGCCATGGCCGGGGCGACTGCTGACCAAACGCACCCGCCCTTGGTGGTAATCCTCGACAATTCTTCTGACCAGTGAGAGCCCCAGACCCCACCCCAGTTTCTTGGTGGTGAAGCCTGGCGAGAATATCTTGCGCTGATGCCCGGGCAGTATTCCCCGCCCGTTGTCGGCGATGGAGATGTCCACCCGCCTGGCCCCCACCGCGGTGCTGATGGTGATCATCCCCGGCGAAGTCTCGATGGCGTCGATGGCGTTCTTGATGAGGTTTTCCACCGCCCAGATGAACAGGTCCTGATTGACCCGGACCGGGGGGCAGTCGCCGTAGTCCTCCACAAAACGGATTTCCTTCCCCATATTGGCCGCCCGCAGCCTGAAATAACCCACCGCCTGGTGCAACAGCTGGCTTATGTCCGACTCGGATAGTTTGGGAATCGAGCCTACCTGGTTGAAACGGCTCAGGACCTTCTCCAGGTGGGCTAGGTCGTTGTCCATCTCGGGTATCACCTCCGAAACCGGCTTGGCTCCCTCCCGCAGCAGGGTCAGCCATCCCATCAGCGAGGAGATCGGGGTCCCCAGCTGGTGGGCCGCCTCCCGGGCCAGCCCCACCCATACCGCCCGCTCCTCTCCGGCCTTGATGGCCCGAAAACCGATGAAACCTATCCACACGAACAGGGCGATCATCCCGATTTGGATGAAGGGAACGTAGCTGAGCTCCCTCAATATCTGGGGATGCCCGTAATGGACGTATCCCACCGCCGTGGAATCGGAATTCAGCATCATGGGTATGGGTTCGTTCTGGTCATCAAGCTCCCGGATGGCCTTGCGCAGCAGGGACAGCTGGCTCCCACCGTCCGCCAGGGAGTCCCACCCCGCAGCCATCTCCTCGCTGAGTACGAATGGCTCCACCCCGACGTTTTTCCAGGCCATGGGCAAACCCCGGCGGTCGGTGACCACCACCGGGAAGTTGATCTTCTGAATGATCTCCTCGAAGATGATACCGGTCTCGGGCACGTCGCCGGCCGCCTCGGGCACTGCTGCCGTCATGCAGAAACGAGCGAATACCCGGGACATGATCCGGGGCTCCTCCTCCAGCTTGCGGATCAGCAGGGTGGTGTAGATCAGGGATACCAGCACCACCAGCGCTGCCCCCACGAACAGGTAGGATCGCCAGAGACCGGCCCAGCGGGAATGAGGCTTGACGAATGATACCATTGGCCGATGTTATCCCTTTGCCTTTCAGTTGGCTTTTAAGTCCTGACCTGGTTGCGCCCCCCGGATTTGGCCTTGTAAAGGGCCTTGTCTACCCTGTCGATTATCTGGCTCTTTTCCTCCCCGTCCTCCGGGAAGCCGGCTACCCCCAGGCTGATGGTGACAGCATGGGGTTTCTTCCCAATGGAAATCCGGAAATCGTGCTTCTCCACCCGCTGGCGGATGCGCTCGGCCAGGCTTTGGGCCTCGGCCCGTTTGGTCTCCGGCAGCACCAGCATGAACTCCTCTCCCCCGTAGCGGGCGGCCAGATCAACGTCCCGGGCCTGTTCCTTCAGCAGCCGGGCCACCTCCCTCAGCACCTGGTCGCCCACTGGATGGCCCAGATTGTCGTTGATCTTCTTGAAGTGGTCAATGTCGATCATGATCAGGGACAGGGGGTGGTTATAGCGGCGGGCCCGGCTGAGCTCGCGCTCGAAGAACGACTGGAAGTAGCGGTGGTTATTAAGACCGGTCAGCCCGTCGGTGACCGCCAGGGTCTCGGTCTCCTCGTAGAGCCGGGCGTTCTCGATGGCCACCGCCAGCTGGGTGGCCAGGGTGGTCAGCAGCTGTTTGTCAACCTGATCGAAAGCATCCACGTTGTCGCTCTCAACGTTGAGCACCCCCACCACCTGCTGCTTAAGTTTGAGGGGCACCGCCAGCTCGGAGCGGGTCCGTCCGTCAATGCTGACGTAGTTGGGATTTTGGGTTACGTCTCCCAGCAGGATCGGCTCGCCGGTGGACGCCACCATTCCGGTTATCCCTTCCCGGCCGATCTTCAGCCGGCGGCACATCTCACCTTTGATGTCCTCATATCCCAGGCTGGCCTTGAACACCAGCTCCCCGCTTTCCCGGTCGGCGATCATGATGGCGATCTTGCTGTAGCGGAAGGTTTGGTTGAGGATGTGGCAAACCTGATCCAACAGGGCATCCAGCCTCAGGGTGGAGCTGACTGTAGCCCCCACATTGTGCAGGGCCGACAGCTCCTTGATCCGGCGGCGGGCTTCCTCGTAAAGCCGGGCGTTATCGAGGGCCACCGCCACCTGGCTGGCCAAGGTGGTCAGTAAGTTGAGGTCGGAGGTTCCGAAGGCGTTTATCCGGTCGTCTTCGATGTTCAGTACCCCGATCACCCGGTCCTCGTGCCGGATGGGAACGGCTATTTCTGAGCGCACTCGGGGGTCTATGGCGTTGTAGCGGGGCTCCTGGCTGACATCGTTTACTACCAGGGGCTGGCCGCTCTCGGCCACCCAGCCCACCACGCTGCTGCCCCCCACCGTGAAGTACAGCATGCTCAATTCGTCTCCGTAGCCGCATTGTGAGCCGATGAAAATGCTTTTACTCTGGGGCTCCACCATGAAGATGGCCACCTTCAGATAGTGCAGCTTTTCACGGATCACCTCGACCACCTTTTCCAGCAGCTTGTCACGCTCGATGGCCGAGGAGATCACCATGCCGATATCGTATAAAGTGGAAAGCTCAGTTATCCGGGATTGGGCATCTTGGTAAAGATAGGCGTTGGTGATGGCCACCGCGGCGGTGTTGGCAAAGGCCTCCAGCGACCTTACCTTCCGGTTATCTGGCACCAGGCCGTCGGTGGGTTTGTCGATCTGGATAATGGCCAGCAGTCTCTTCTCCTTGGAGTAGAGGGGCACGATCATCAGGTTGCCCGGCTGCCAGCGGCGGCCTCCCGCTTCGCCGGACCGGTGCCCGTTGCCGGGCTCATCCCCCAAGGGGATGAAGTAGGAGTTGCTTACCCGGTACTGGCTCTGCATCAAGGCCTGGTACTGCTCCAGCCGGGAGCGGACCCCCCGGATGCTCTTGAGTTCCTCAGGGGCGAACCCGTAGTTGGCCTTGTGGGTCAGTGTTTGGCCATCCTGCTCCACCAGGCTGATCAGCACCGCATCGAATCCCAGGTTGCTTCGGATGCCCTCCACGATCACCGACAAAATCTCCTCCAGCTGCAGGGATGAGAGCAAGGCGCTGGACAGGTACTGCATGGTGGAAAGTGAGGTTGAAACCTCCACCTGACGCTTCAGGGCCAGGTTCAAGCGGCTGTTGGTCTCCCCCAGTTTATCCTGGCTGCTCTTAAGCTCCGAGAACAGGTTGGCATTGCGCCAGGCCACCGCCGCCTGGTTGGCAAACAGCGAGGCCAGTGAGAAGTCGCGGGCCGAGAAACCCGGGACCACCTCCCTGCCTACCACCAGAACCGCCTGTGCCTGCCCGTCCACCATCAATGGCAGAACCATCAGAGCCTCGGGATCGGCGGTAGTGCCCGGCACCACAGCGGTCCGCCGGTCCAGATCGGTATTGGCTATCAGTTCGGCCCGCCCGCTCTGGGCGATGGCCCCGGTCAGACCCTCGTCGATGGAAAAAGGAGGGTCAGCCATGATGGCCTCGGTATTGGGACCGCGGGCCAGGATGGGGGAAAGCTTGCGCTGCTCCCAGTCAACCTTGTAGATGGCCAGCCGCTGGAATGGTATCAGGCTTTCTATCTGCCGGGCAATCTGGTCAAGCACCTGGCTGACATCCAGGGTGCCCAACAACAGGCCGCTGGTGTCCAGCAGGGCCCGCTGGGCGGAAACCCGACCGTCCAGGTCGGCCACCAGTTCAGCCCGTTCCAGAGCCATGGCGATGGTGTTGCCTAGGGTGGTGGCCAGTTCCAGGTCCTGGCGTTGGAACCGGCGGAGGTTTCCCTGAAGGTTGTTGATGTTCAGCACCCCTAACAGCCGGTCCTGGGCAGTCAAGGGGACCGAGATGGCCGAGGCCAGTTTCTCCTCCTGCTCGGTATGCCGGAATCGCCGGTCATTGGCCAGGTCATCGCTGATGACCGGTTGTCTTTTCTGGGCCACCCATCCGGCCAGACCCTGTCCCAGCGGGAAGCATAAACTTTTCACTGTCTCCGGGGAGAGGCCCCGGGAGGCCCTTATCCGCAGAGTGTTGTCCGCCGGGTCCAGCAGCATCAAGGAGAAACTGTCGGCCGGAATAACCTGGGACAGGGTGTCGAGCCCCGCCTGCAGTATCTCCCCGGAATCGGACAGGGCGGCTATGGCTTGGCTGAATTGGTAGATGATGGACAGCTGCTTCAGTCCGGCCGCCATTTCCTGGTTGAGTCGGACGTTGTCCAGCACCAAGGCAGCTTGGGAAGCCAGAGCCATGGCGGTCTCGGCATCCTGGCTGGTAAAGCCGGCCCGTTCCGCCTTGTCGGCCAAATAGGCCAGTCCGATGATCCGGTTCCGGGTGTTCAAGGGCACCACCAGCAGGCTGCTGATCTCGAACAGATCCGTCAAGCTTTTAACGGGCCGGGGATCGCGGGCTACCTC
Source organism: uncultured bacterium (assembly GCA_937958665.1). Lineage (GTDB taxonomy): Bacteria > Edwardsbacteria > AC1 > AC1 > EtOH8 > CALGNM01. The sequence continues at coordinate 7,673 of CALGNM010000269.1, forward strand.
GTTGCTTATGTAGGGGCGGCCGTCCTGGAATACTTTGGCCGCTATGCCTCCCTGGCTCAGTTTCAAACGGAACGCCTCGGCCAACTCCTCGGGCCCGGCGTAAGACCGTCGCTGCTTGGCGGTCAGGCCCTTTCTCAGGTAGGCCGGTGGAAGCCCGGTCAGCTCACCGTTTTCGGGGTGAAAGATGGTCAGCAGGCACTTGTCGGCCGACAGGGCCTGGGCCATCTGGCGGGCGATGCTGCCGGACACCGCCTGGCTGTCGCTCCCGGCCGACAGGGTCTGGCAATGCCGTTGATGTCGGACAGTTCCCGGATCCTTCTCTCGGCCAGCTCCTCC
>CALGNM010000270.1 GCA_937958665.1 uncultured bacterium
GGCGACCACCGCGATCTACACTCTTTCCCTACACGACGCTCTTCCGATCTGACCCTGGCACGATAACCTTCCCGAAGGGCTTGGCCAACCGTGGACTCGCTTTTCCCGTTGTGATAACCGTAGGCTGTATCGATATAATTGACCCCCCGGTCTATTGCCAGCCGGATCATTGCGGTGCTTTGGAGCAGATCGACATCCCCGGGGTCCGACCCGTTGAGGGGCAGTCTCATAGTCCCAAAACCAAGGATGGAGACGGGTCGATCATCTTTACAGAATTTGCGATACTGCATATCTTCTCGATCAACGTGACCATGGTCAACCCAAATGTTTGAACTTGGCCGACCATGATATCACATTTTCCGGTGAGGCTACCATCTGTTATGGTGGACCTTTTTGGCTCGGTATCTTTTGACCGGCTGGCTCTTAACTTTGGGATATCCGATGGAGATCACCGACAGCGGCATGACCGCTTTGGGTAAGCCCAGCAGTTTCTGCAAGCCTTTCAGACGTTCCATCCGCGGATAGACCCCCAGCCAGACCGCGCCCAGGCCCAGGGCATGGGCCGCCAGCAGGATATTCTGAGTAGCCGCCGAACAATCCTGGACCCAGTAATCCTTGCATCGTTCAGCTTTTAAGTCACCGCAGACCACAATGGCGCAGGAGGCTTGTTTCAGCATCTGGGCATAGGGATGGATCTTGGTGATGGCGGCCATTATTTCGGGGTCCGACACCACGATGAACTGCCAGGCCTGCTGGTTGCAGGCTGAAGGAGCGCTCATGGCCGCTTCCAGCATCTTTCTGATACTGGCTGGCGGCACCCGGCCCTTTGCATATCGGCGGATGCTGCGCCTAGACATTATGCACTTGATGGCTTCCATTGATGCTCCTGAAATAATTTCTTGACCTATACCAGTTCCCCGATTGCCCGCTGGTATTCCTCTTTGTTCGGTGCCCTCCCGTGCCAGCCGGCCTGGTTCTCCATAAATGATACCCCTTTGCCTTTGATCGTTCGGGCTATGATAACGGTGGGCTTTGACCCTGACTGACCGGTCTTGATGAAGGCCTTCTTGATCTCGCTAATGTCATGTCCATCTATCGTAATTACGTTCCATCTAAAAGATTTCCATTTATCGGCCAGCGGGGCCAGGCCCATCACCTTCTCCACCGGTCCGTCTATCTGCAGGTTGTTGTAGTCCACAATGCCGACCAGATTGTTCAATCTAAAATGCCCGGCGGCCATGGCCGCCTCCCAGATCTGCCCCTCCTGCAGTTCGCCGTCGCCCATCAGGCAATAGACCCGGGCCCGGCTGCCATCCAGATCGGAAGAGCACACGTCTGAACTCCAGTCACCGAATACGATCT
>CALGNM010000271.1 GCA_937958665.1 uncultured bacterium
GAACCCGGCAGGGCACCAGATAATCGCGGGCCCCCTCGGGAGTGCTGCGGGTTAAAAGCGGAGTCTCGATCTCCAGAAAGCCCTGCCGGGACAGGTAATTCCTCACCGCCAGAATGAAATCATGCCTGAGGATGATGTTATTGGCCAGAGCCGGACGGCGCAGGTCCAGATAGCGGTATTTTAGGCGCAGATCCTCCGAAGCGGTGGTCTGGTCCTCGATGACAAACGGAGGCACGGCCGAGCCGTTGAGCAGTTTGGCCTCGTCGGCCAGCACCTCCACCACCCCGGTGGGCATGCTCTGGTTGGTCTGCCCCTGGGGGCGGTTGCGGACCGTGCCCTTGACCGCGATCACGTATTCGGATTTGAGGTCCTTGGCGGCCTCGGCCAGTTCACTGTTTTGGGCCGGATCGAACACCACCTGGGTGATGCCGTAGCGGTCCCGCAAATTGATGAAGATCAGCCCGCCGTGGTTGCGGCTGCGGTGCACCCACCCGCAGAGGATCACCTGCCGGCCGATATGCTCGGAACGAAGCTCTCCGCAGGTGTGGGTGCGTTCCCAGTTGCCCAATGTTTCGAGTTTCATAATACCTATAATGGTTATTTATTGTATTGATATAGTCGTTCTTAACCCAGGCCTTAAGGCCTGGGTTAAGAATCATCCAACCCCTCGTCCCACATCTCATACGCCTTGCGGATATGCGGTATGGTGATGGACCCGCCCACCACCAGCGAGATGTTCATGATCTCGTCGAACTCCGCCTGTGTCACCCCCAGCTGCTTGCATTGCAGGACGTGATAGGCGATGCAGTCGTTGCAGCGCAGTACGACGGAGGCGCAAAGGCCCAGCATCTCCTTGGTTTTGGCCGGCAGGGCCCCGTCCTGGTAGGCGGCGGTGTCCAGATTGAAGAACCGCTTGATGCCGGTATTATCGGCCGCCAGTATCCGGTCGTTCATCTTGGACCGGTAGGCGTTGAATTGTTTTATCTTTTCAGACATGTTTGACTCCCTGTTACTGACCTGTCATGCCTGCGAAAGCAGGCATCCAGTTTTTTTATGGATTCCCGTTTACACGGGAATGACTAAAACGGCCCGGTTTATTTCTTTAACTTTTCTATCTGTTGGATCATCATGCCGAACGGCAACTCCTGCTGGCTATGCCCATCCATGTCCTTCAGCGTTACCACGTTCTTCCTGATCTCGTCCTCGCCTATCAGCGCCACATAACGGGCATTGAGCTTCCCGGCCTCGCGCAGTTGGGCCTTCAGACTTCGGTCCAGCAGTTCCTGCTCGCAGATATAGCCCTTCTGCCGCAGTTGGAGGCAAAGTTCCATCCCTTTCAGCCGGGCTTCATTTCCCATGCTGGCGATGAAAATATCGAGCCTCTTTTCCTCAGGGATTTTTACCCCCTGGTTTTTCATGGCCAGAAGGTATCTTTCGATGCCCGACCCGAATCCCACTCCCGGCGTGGGATCGCCGCCCAGATCCTCCGCCAGGCCATCGTAGCGCCCGCCGCCGCCCAGGGCATCCTGGGCACCCAAGTGTTCCGAAACCACTTCGAAGGCCGTGCGGGTGTAGTAATCCAGCCCCCGCACCAGTTTTTTGTCCAGGACGAACGGGATGCCGATGGCCTTCAGGTTGTCCTGCACCGCCCGGAAATGCTCGTGACATTCGGCGCACAGGAATTGCCCCATCTCCGGGGCATCGTCGAACTTGTTCTGGTCGATTTTGCAGTCCAAAACCCGGAGCGGATTGCGGGCAAAACGGTCATTGCAGAATTCGCAAAGGTCGGAAAGTTTAGGCCTAAAATATTCGACCAGTTTTTCACGATATTGCGGACGGCATTTCGGACAGCCCAAAGTATTAAGCCGCAATTTGAGCCCGGCCAATCCCAGTTCCTGCAGGGTGAAGAACAGCAGGGCTATCACTTCCACGTCGGCCTGGGGGGCGGCGCTGCCCACGATCTCGGCCCCGAACTGGGTATGCTGGCGCAGCCGGCCGGCCTGCGGTCTTTCGTAGCGGAACATGGGGGCCAGGTAGTAGACCTTGGCCAGCTGGCTCTCCTTCAGCAGGTTGTGCTCCAGCAGGGCCCGGATCACCGGAGGGGTGCCCTCGGGCCTTAGGGTGATGGAGCGCTGGCCCTTGTCGGTGAAGGTGTACATCTCCTTCTGGACGATGTCGGTGGTGTCGCCGGTGCCCTTGACGAACAGGGCGGTCTCCTCGAAAATAGGCGTCCGGATCTCCTTGAATCCGAATCTTTCCGCCTGCTGCCGTATCACCGACTCCACATACTGCCAGCGCCATGATTCGCCCGGCAGGACATCGCTGGTCCCCTTGACGGCCCGGAACCTCATGCTACTTTCCCTCCCCGCCTTCGGCCTGGCGGAACACCTCCATCACCGCCGCCGGGGTCCTGGCCTCCAGCAGTCTGGCCCGGACCTCCTCCCGGTTCAGCAGCCGGGACACCAGGGCCAGGGCCTTGACATGGTCGGCGATGATGCTCTGGGGGGTGGCGATGAAGAAGAAAATCTGGACCGGCTGGCCGTCCAGCGAGCCGAAATCTATGGGTCTGGCGCTGATGCCGAAAGAGCCGGCCATCTTCTTTAGCCCCTTGGTCCGGCCATGGGGTATGGCCACCCCCTTGCCGATGCCGGTGGACATCAGTCCCTCGCGCTCCATGGCCGAATCCAACAGTTCGCTGGAGCCGGATATCAGCCCGTCCTGGGCCATCAGCCCGGCCAGCTCGGCGATGATCTCCTTTTTGTTCTGTCCGGTCAGCGAAGCGCTGATGCGTTCTTTATTCAGGATGTCTTCGATCTTCATGACAAAACTCCTTTAATATGCAACCTATTATTATCTTTCGTGGATTCCCGTTTTCACGGGAATGACAGCTAAAGGTTCTTTTCATTTCAGCAGATCCTGGGCAGGGCCTCACCCTCCAGCATCATAAGGGGCCGGCGGCTCCCCAATGTTGTCCTCAACAGCACCTGGGGCCGGCCTGGCTCGACCCGGCCGATGATGGCCGCCTCCCGGCCATACCGATGTCCCCTGATGGCGTCCAATATGATGCCGGCCTGCCGGGCCGGCACTATGGCCACCAGCTTGCCCTCGTTGGCCACATAAAGCGGATCCAGCCCCAGCATCTCGCAGGCTCCCCGGACCCCGGGCTTGAGAGGTATCTTGTCCTCCTCGATGGTGATCGAAGCCTGCGACTGCAGGGCGATCTCGTTCAGGGTGGTGGCCAGACCTCCCCGGGTGGGGTCGCGCAGGACATGGATTTCCCCGGACTCCAGCATGGCCGCCACCAGCCCGTTCAGGGGAGCCACATCGCTGTCCAGGTCGCCGGTCAGCCCGAAACCATTGCGGGCGTTGATCACCGCCGCGCCGTGGTCCCCCAAACTGCCGCTGATGACGACCAAATCGCCCGGACGGGCGTTGGCCCCGGATACATCAACCCCATCCGGAATCACGCCCACTCCGGCTGTATTGATAAAAAGGCTGTCGCAGTCCCCCTTATCCACCACCTTGGTATCGCCGGTAACTATGGACACCCCCGCTTCTTTGGCCGCAACGGCCATTGAGTCGGCAACCCTCTCGATGGTATCTATGGACAAACCTTCCTCGATGATGAACCCCACGGAAAGGTACAGCGGCCTGGACCCCTTCATGGCCAGGTCGTTGACCGTGCCGCACACCGCCAGCCGCCCGATGTCCCCCCCGGGGAAGAACAGCGGCTTTACGACATAGGTGTCGGTGGTGAAGGCAATCCGGTCTGCGGCCTGCGGCACCCGGAATTCAGCCGCATCGTCCCCCTGCACAAGCATCGGGTTCGAGAACCGGCTTTTGAAGACCTTGTCGATCAGTTCATGTGACAGTCGTCCACCGGAACCGTGAGCCAGCAGTATTTTATTTGATGATTTCAAATTTTGTTTTTCCCATCCCCATATTTGTACCAGGCGGCACAGGCACCCTCGGAGGATACCATGCACGGCCCTACTGGATTTCCCGGCGTACAGGCCTGGCCGAACATGGCACATTCGTCTGGCTGATTCAGCCCCATCATCACCTGGCCGCAAATACACCCTGCCGGTTCCTGGGCCGATTCCACCTCGATGTCAAATTTTCTTGAAGCATCAAACTCCAGGTATTCATCCCTGAAACAGAGTCCAGTTCCAGGGATTTTGCCGATGGCCCGCCATTCGGCCGTGCATGGCTGCATCACCTTATCGATTATCGCCATTGCATTAGGATTGCCTTCATCCGGCACTCCCCGGCGATATTCGGTCTGCACCGAGACAGGGCGGTTATCCCGGCGCTGACCCCGGACCTGCTCCAGCAGCATGGCGATTGACTCCAGGATGTCCAACGGCTCGAAGCCGGCGATGACGCAGGGTATCCGGTATTCTTCAGGTATGAACCGGTATGGCCGGCTGCCGATGATGGCCGAAACGTGGCCCGGACAGAGGAATCCGTCTATCCTGGTCTGGCCCGATTCCAGTATGGCCTTCAGGGCGGTGGGCACGGTCTTGAAGGCCGGATAGACTGAAAAGTTTTTCAGTCCTTTGGTTTGGGCTTCCAGTACCGTGGCGATGATGGTGGGCGAGGTGGTCTCGAATCCCACCCCGGCAAAGACCACCTGCTTGTCCGGATTTTCCTGGGCCAGGGCCAGGGCATCCAACGGAGAATAGACCACCCTGACATCGGCCCCTTTGGATTTGGCCTCCCGCAGGCTGCTGCGAGATCCGGGGACCCTCACCATGTCCCCGAAGGTGGCAAAGATGACTCCCTTAAGCCCGGCAATGGCGATCATCCGGTCGAGATCGGACAGCGAGGTGACGCATACCGGACAGCCCGGCCCGGACAGCAATATGATGGACTTGGGAATAAGACCCCTGATGCCGAATTGGGAGATGGCCATGGTATGGGTGCCGCAGACCTCCATAAAGGAGACCGGGCCCGCATCTATTTTGGCGATCTTGTCCACCAGCCGTCCGGCCAGGGCCGGATCGCGGAATCTGTCCAAATCGATCATTCCGGCCTTCAGGTTAAGGTTATTCCGGTCTCTTCCAGCAGGCGATAGGTCTCCTCGGCCTCGTCGGCATCTATCCGCTGAATGGCAAATCCGGCATGGACCAGCACGAACTCGCCCACCCTGGCATCGGGCAATAGTTGCAGTCCGATGCTTCGTTTAAGTCCCCGGATGTCAACCTGGGCCCGGCTGTCGTTTATCTGCTCAATCCTGGCTGGTATGGCTAAACACATATTATTAGTCCTCTAAATTGGCGGCCATTGCCTGTCCCAAGGCGATGCCGCCATCGTTGGACGGAACCTGGCGATGGGCCAGCACCTCAAACCCTTCCCTTTCAAGACGTTGCCTGACCAACCCCAAAAGCCGTCGGTTCTGAAATACCCCTCCGGACAGAGCCACCAGATTTACTCCGGAATCTATTTTTAAATTATCGCACATACCTGCCGTAAAGTCAACGATGGCATGATGAAAACGGGCTGAACAATCATCGATAGCCGCGCCCCTTATGGCGTCCGCAGTCAATTGTTCCCATAACGTTCTTATCTGAACCACATACAGTCCTTCCCTGGCTGTTATCGGACATTCATAGTGCCCAACCGCCCCATCCCGACAGCAATTCTCCAGGGCCATGGCCGCCTGGGCCTCAAAGGTGATGGTGGGGCATACCCCCAGCAGGGCGCTGGCCGCATCGAAAAGACGGCCCAGGCTTGAGGTCCAGGCCAGGTTGAAGCCATTCTCCAGTTGCCGGGATATCACCTCCAATTCCTCCCGGCTCGTCCCAGCCAGCAGTTCATCCGGGACCCTGCCCAACAGATGTTTGCTGTAGGCCGCCGCAATCCGGTATGGTTTTCTGATAGCAGCATCGCCCCCGGGCAGGGGCAGATACTCCAGATGCCCGGCCCGGTCAACCCGCTGTCCATCGAACAGGAAGAACTCTCCGCCCCAGATCCGGCCATCCTCCCCGTATCCGGTTCCATCGAAAGCCACCCCGATGCAGGGCTCCCAACGGCCGTTGTCGGCCAAGGTGCTCAGAATATGGGCCTGATGGTGCTGGATCGGCCGGAGGGCAATTCCTGACTGCTCCCTGGCCCAGCGAGTAGTCTGATAATCGGGATGGAGATCGTGGACCACCAGCTCCGGCCGGAGGCCGAACCACCGGCGGTATTTATCCACCATTTCGGCAAAGTATTCCAGAGAGGCCTGGTTTCCCATCTCTCCGATGTGCTGGCTGACATAGGCTTGCTTGCCTGCTGCCAGGCAGAAGATGTTCTTCATCTCTCCGCCCACCCCCAGCACGGGCGGCACCTCCCTCGGCAGACGGATGGGGTTGGGGGCAAAGCCCCTGGCGTGCCTCACTATCTGAAGGGCGGCCCTGGGCCGTTCCTCTTCCACGAACACTATCGAATCATCGCAGCGGTTCTCGATATCCCGGTCATTCAGAAGAAAGCAGTCGGCGATCCCGGACAACTGATCCAATGCCTCCCGGTTGCTGGCAGTCACCGGGCGATCCTGGATGTTGCCTGAGGTCATCACCAGACAGTTGGCTCCCGGCCGCACCAGTTCCAACTCCCGATACAGCAGATGGTGCAGCGGGGCATAGGGCAGCATCACCCCCAAATAACTATTCCCGGGAGCCAGAAGGTCTGACAGCCTTATCTGTTGATGGCCCTTTTTTTTCAACAGCACTATCGGGGCCGGGCTGGACTCCAACGCCGCTGCTTCCTGGGGGCTGACCCGACAGATCATTCTGGCCGCCTCCAGAGTGGGGCACATCACAGCCAGCGGCTTGTGGGGGCGGGTTTTCCTGCTCCTCAAAGTTTTCACCGCCCGGTCGCTGGCCGCATCGCAGGCCAGGTGGAATCCCCCGATGCCCTTGACAGCCAATATCCTGCCCTCGGCCAGCAGTCGGGCGGCATCGGCAATCGCCTGACCCTTCTCCGATATTTCCCGGCCTTCGGTGTCGGCCAGCCAGACCCGGGGGCCGCAGACCGGACAGGCATTGGGCTGGGCGTGGAAGCGGCGATCTTCCGGGTCCCGGTACTCCCGTTGGCATTCCGGGCACATGGCGAAGGCCGACATGGTGGTCAGCGGCCGGTCATAAGGCGTATCTCGGATGATGGAAAAGCGGGGGCCGCAGTTGGTGCAGTTGGTAAAGGGATATTGGTGCCTCCGGTTCCCGGGGTCCAGCATCTCCGCGAGGCAATCATCACATAGGGCAATATCAGGCGAGATCCTGGTAAAGCCATCGTTCCCGAGACTTTCCCTGATGGTGAAGCTCTGGTGTTCCTCGGGGGCAACCTCAGCGTGTGACAACTGATCGATAACCGCCTGCGGTGGCAGTTCCTTGGGAATGGCGGCCAGAAAATCATCCGCATCTTCTGGCAAGCCCTGGGCTAGGACCTCCACCCCCCGGCTTGAATTAAGCACCCAGCCGGTCAACCGGTGCCGTTTGGCCAGTCGGTAGATGTATGGCCGAAAGCCTACCCCCTGGACAATGCCGTTTATTTGGATCCGGACTGCTTTCATCTTTCCTTCTGCCGGTTAAAAAGGCCGTCCCTGCCGGGACAGCCTTATCTTTTTCTGCCCTTTGTGACGGAATGCCTTTAATTTTAGGTGAACAGGCCTGATTTTTTGTCTATCTGAAGCTCCAGATCCTCCAGGATCCTCCGTTGCTCGTCTATCCGGCGGGACAGTTCGCGCGATTCCTTTCTCATGGCCTCCATCTCGGACATCTCGGTCGAAAGCAGCTGGAATTTCTTGAGCAGGGCAGCCTCCTCGGCCGACTTGGAGGCGATGCTGGCCTGGACCGCCGCCAGTTTCTCCTGGGCCGCCCCGGCCTCGACGGCCGTTGCCTCCAGGTCCTTGGCCAATGACTCCCGCTTAGATTGAAGGACGGCCAACTCCTGTTCCCAGCCGGCCCGGGCCTCCTGGCCTTCTCGCCGGGATTGCTCGAGCTGGGCCTCCAGTTCCTCCCTCTGGCGCTCCCGGCCCCGCAATTCGGCTTCGGCTGCCCTGATCAGCTCATTGACCCCCTCCAGCTTTCGTTGCCGCTCGTCCAGTTCCCGCTGCACATCGGACAGCTTCTCCTCCAGCACCTTCCGGGAGTCAGAAGTCTGCTGGGACAAAACCTCCAGCTCCCGGTTTTGTTGCCGCACCTGCCCCTCAAACTCCTGCCGGGAACGTTCAAGGTTCGCCGCCGTCTCATCCCGCAAGGTCTGCAGTTTTTCGATCTCCGCTGTCAGCCCGCTCCGGCTGACATCGAGCTCATTCAGCTCCCGCTTGAAGTCCCCGATCCCGGCGGCCAGTTTGTCATGTTCCTGGCGACCCTGGCTTATCTGGCCCTTCAGATCCTCCAACTGACGGTGGACATCGGCCAGTTCCGATTCGGCGGTCTGGATGCTGCGAGCCCGGTCCTGCATCAGCCGCTGGTTGTCGGAGTCTATCTGTTCCAGCTCCCGGCGCCCTTTCTCCAGCTTGTCTTCCAACTCCCTGGCCATGGTCTCCAGGGTCCCGGTCTGGGCCTTGAGCTCTTTGGCCCGGGCCAGCTGGCGCTCGATGTCCCCGCCCTGCTGTCGGCGGAAATCCAAGGCCTCCTTGATCCACTGTTCCAGGGAATTTCTCTTCAGGTGCAGAGCCTCGATGCCTTTCTGCAGCTCGCTTCTTTCGGCGGCCAGCCTGCTGTTCTGTCCCTCACCCTCCTGCTTAAGTCTTTCGATCTCCCGTCGGCTGTCGGCAATGGTTTCCTCCAACTGTCTGGCCCTTTCCTCGACCTCGGCCGCCCGGCGCTGGTTATCCTGGTACTCATCCATGGCCTTGCTTACTTTCTCCTCCCAGCCGGCCAGATCCTTCTGCTTCCTGGCTATCTCCGACTCCAGGACCGACTGTTCATCTGTCATGGTCTGATACCTGCGGCGGGCCTCCTCGATCCGGCCCCGGATCTCCTCCAGCTCAGCCGTTTCCTGCCGGTGCTGTTCCCGGACCTCACCCAGTTTCTTATCCAACTCCTCCTGGCTGGACATTGCCAGGGCGATGGATTCGGCCAGCTGCGAATGTTCCAGCTCCCGGGCCTGGACCTTTTCGACCAAGCCTGCAAAACTGGCAGCCTGTTCCTTCTTGTCAGCCTCCAACCGCATCAGCTCCGCCTGGCTTGCCTTGAGAGATTCCTGCCCAGCTGCGATTTGGACCCGCAGGGTATCCAGGGCCGTGGAGGCCTCGTTTTTCTGGCGGTTGAGTTCATCCACCTTCTGGGCCACCGACAAGCCATTCTGGCGCAGGGACTCAATTTTCTGCTGCAGCTGGATGATCACTTCCTGCCTTTTTTCCGTGTCCCTTTTCAATCCGGCCAGGCCCTCGTCCAGAACCGTAACTTGGCGGTTCCTCTCCACCAATAGGCTGTTGGACTTGGCCAACTCGACCCCCAGACGATCCAGTTCTGTCTGCCCCTGTCGGCGCAGCTCCGCCAGCTTCTCCAGTTCCAGCTTGGACTGGTAGACCTGCTGGTTCATGTTCACCTTCTGGGCCTCCAGATCGGAAAGGTCCAGGGCCGCTTGGCGGGAGCTGACTCGGGCTTGCTCCATTTGCTGGGTCAAGGATTGTATCTGCTCCGGCAGCTCCTGCAGCTGGGCCTGCTTGGCGGCTATCTCCTTCTGCAGTTCCTGGGCCACCGTCTCCATCACCGACAGCTGGTGCTGCTTGTCCTCCAGCTCCTTCTCCACCCCGGCGGACTGGGAGGCAGCCTGGGAGCTTCTTTGGATGCTTTCCTGAAGCTGCTGTTCGGCCCGGGTGATTTGGGCATTCAGTTCCTGAAGGGCATTTTGGCCTTCAAGCCGCCTGCGGTCCAGATCCTCGGACTCGGCTATAAGGGCCGATACCCTCTGTTGCAGCTGTTCCGCCCGGGCTGACAGTTCCTGGTACCTGGCGTCGGTCTGCCCGAACTCACCGGTAACACGCTGCAGGTTAAGTTCGGCCTCGGCAGCCTGCGATTTCAGCTGTTCCCGGAAGTCCTGCAGTTCCCGATTCTCCCGGGTCAGCTGCTCTTGGCGCTGGGAATCGCGTTCGATCTCCTCCTGAAGGGAGACGCTCTGTTTTTCCAAGGTCCTGACCTCGGCCGAACGGGACTGGGCGGTCTGCTGAATTTCTTTCAGCTCCCGGCGGCTGCGGTCCAGGGATTCCAGCAGGGAACGCCTCTCCCGGGTGCTCCTCCGAATGCGGCGCAGCAGTTTGGCCTCATCTTTCCTCCGCTGCCTGATCTGTCCCTCCAGAAACTTCTTCTCCAGCCTCTTAATCTCCAGAACCTCGTCGATAGGCTTCTGGGAACGGCGGAACAGCCTAGATCGGAAGAGCACACGTCTGAACTCCAGTCACCGAATACGAT
>CALGNM010000272.1 GCA_937958665.1 uncultured bacterium
CACCGAGATCTACACTCTTTCCCTACACGACGCTCTTCCGATCTAAGGCGCGCAACAACATCTTGGCGTGCTGGGGGGTGGTGACTATCCGGGAATAAATTTTGGCCTTGGGCACTCCCGGCAGGACCCTGGCGAAATCGATGATAAACTCCGAAGGAGAATGGGATATCAGGGCCAGATTGGAATAAATTCCCTCGGCCTCCTTTTCGCCCAGCTCAATATTTATCTGATTCTGGGGGTTTGGTTCCATCGGACACAGCCTTTCGCTAAGATTCATACCCATTGTAACAGACCACCGGCTATCTGTCAAGCCGCGGGGGATGGAGCCCGGCGCTCCGTGATTTTTGTGGGTTTTGGCAATGGACAAATCGCCAATTATGGGTTATAATAAAATGTTATGAAAGTGGCTGTAATAATACCGGCTTACAATGCAGCCGAATATCTGAATCAATTGCTGGCAGAGACCCTGAAACAGACTAATGCCCGGGATATTTTAGTAATCGATGACGGCTCCCACGATGCAACCCGGGCCATAGCGGAAAGTCGCGGAGTCAAATGCCTTTGCCATGCCCACAACCGCGGCAAGGGCATGACCTTGAGAACCGGATTCGCCCAGGCCCTGGCGCGGGGTTACGATGCGGTGATAACCATGGATGCCGACGGTCAGCATGACCCCAAGTATATTCCAACGATGATTGATAATATAAAAACTGGACATTGGGACATTATCATTGGGTCTCGGAGAAATAATTTCGAAGAAATGTCCTTTGCCCGTTTTCTCAGCAACAGTGTCACCACCGTGGTGGTATCGCTCCTGTCCGGGCGGAAGATCGAGGACAGTCAGTGCGGGTTCCGGTTTATTGGGCGTAAAGTTTTGGAGTCCCTGCCCCTTGAGACCAACGGCTATCAGATGGAATCGGAATTGTTGATCAAGGCCGGCCGGAGGGGTTTCAGGATCGGACATATCCCCATCAGGACCATAGCCTCGGACTCCAGCCATATCAAACACCTGCCGGATACCGCCAAATTCCTGGTCATGGCCGTAAAAACACTATGGGTATGAGATGCAAATGAGAAAGAAGCCCCTGATCCTAATCACCAATGATGACGGCATAGACGCCTTGGGCATAAAGGCCCTGCGATCCAGCTTGGATAAGATGGCACGGACGGTTGTCTTTGCTCCCCTGTCCGAGAAGAGCGGGGCCAGCCATTCCTTCTCCCTGCGCAAACCGCTGGAGGTGGTATGGCGCAACCAGACCACCGTGGCGGTGGACGGCACCCCCACCGACTGCGTAATGTTGGCCATTCGCGGCCTGTTGCAGGAAAAACCTGATCTGGTGGTGTCCGGCATCAACCACGGGCCCAACCTGGGCGACGATGTCACCTATTCCGGCACGGTGGCCGGGGCCACCGAGGGAACACTGCTGGGCATCCCGTCCCTAGCCGTTTCCTGCCCCCCCTGGAACGGCTGTAATTTCCAAGCAGCTGCGATTTATGCCCGCAAAGTGGCGTCAATGGCGCTGAAGTACGGCCTGCCCAAGAATACCCTGCTGAACGTTAATGTTCCCAGCTTGCCAGCATCCAAGATCAAGGGCGTCAAGATCACAAAGCTGGGCAAGCGGATATACCGCGACGTGATAGTGGAGCAGAAGCATCCCGACGGCCGGCGGTATTTCATGATCGACGGGGCCGATCCGGACTGGGAGCGCCAGCCCCGGACCGACTTTGAGGCCATCGAACAGAATTCCGTCTCCATAACCCCTTTCCATCTGGACTGGACAGACCATCGGGCCATCAGGCAGCTGGGAGGCTGGATTCGATTGATGAAAACGAACATCTGAGGCGCCGCCATGATGGATTACCGGGAAAACAGAGAGAGGATGGTGCAAGAACAGCTGATGACCCGTGGCATCAACGACTCCAGGGTGTTGGCGGCCATGAGGAATGTTCCCCGCCATCTGTTCGTAGGGAAGGCCATGGAGCACAAGGCCTATTCCGACAACCCCCTGCCCATCGGGGAGGGGCAGACCATCTCGCAGCCTTACATGGTGGCTATCATGAGCCAAGGCCTGGGGATACAGGGGGGGGAGAAGGTGTTGGAGATCGGCACCGGCTCAGGATACCAGGCAGCGGTGCTGGCGGAGATGGGGGCCAAGGTCTTCACCATCGAGCGGGTGGAGAGCCTTTTCATCAAAGCCCGCAGGCTGTTGGATGATCTGAAGCTGCACAGTGTGGCCATCAAATGCGGCGACGGAACAATCGGTTGGGCCGATCACGCCCCGTTTGACCGCATTATTGTCACCGCCGGGGCCCCCGACCTGCCCAAGGCCTACTGGGACCAGCTGGCCGAGGGGGGGCGAATTGCCATCCCGATGGGCGATCGGCAGCTTCAATCCCTGGTTCTAATCGAAAAGATCGAGGGAAAGCCGATGCGCCGAGAGGTCTGCGGCTGCACCTTCGTTCCCTTGATCGGCAAATACGGATGGCAAGCCAATGGCGGATAGACTCAGAATAGGAGTGATTGGAGCATCGACCTGCTCGGCCAAGCTGAACCGGATGGCTTATGAGGTGGGGCGGCTGATTGCCGAGAGCGGAGCTGTTTTGATCTGCGGGGGAATGGGAGGGGTGATGGCGGCCGCCTGCCGCGGCGCAGTCGAAGCCGGGGGGATGACGGTAGGCATCCTGCCAGGTTCGTCTGCCAGAGATGGCAATGGGAATCTGACCGTTCCGGTGGTTACCGGTATGGGCTATGCCCGGAACGCCATCGTAGTCCAGTCTTCGCAGGTGCTGATCGCTATCGGCGGCAAATATGGGACGCTATCCGAGCTGGCGTTCGCCGCGCAATTCAAGATACCGGTAGTGGGTCTTTCCACCTGGAAGATCCGGGCGCCGGTCAAACATGTCAAGACTCCGGAGGAGGCGGCGAGGTTGGCGCTGAAGATGGCCAAATGCCATCAATTGTCAGGCAATAACAATGAAAAGCAGACTTAAGGCCATAATTTACGGAGTGGTTCAGGGGGTTGGCTTCCGCTATTTTGTGCTGGGCCAAGCCCTGAAGGCTGCGATATCAGGATTCGTCCGGAATCTGCCGGACGGTACGGTGGAGATCGAGGCAGAGGGGGCGGAGGATGATTTGGACCAATTCATTGAGTCTATCAAGTCTGGCCCGCCCGGAGCGGTGGTGAAGGAGATCGAAATCGAACGGAAGAGATACACCGGGGAATACCGGGGGTTCAATATAAAACACTGACCCCTTTGTCTTTCCCCTTTTGACCAATGCCGGGGGGCTAAATAAACCAGGAAACCCCTCTTGCTCTCACCTTAGATAGTTGAGAATAAAATCGGACAAGGAAAGCCGGGATTCCCGATTTCCCGGGAATGACAAACAGCCTTAAGCGGATTGCTTCATCAGAAAAGCAGCGAAGCCATATCCAATGATAAACAAAGAAAATATCAACTCATCAGGAGCTAACCATGCCCGAAAATCTTGAAAAATACATTCGCGAAGTGCCGGACTTTCCCAAGCCGGGCATCGGCTTCAAGGATATTACCACCCTGCTGAAAGATGCCGAAGGTTTCAGATTGGCGGTAGACCAGCTGGCTGAGCAACTGACAGGAGTTGAGATAGATGCCGTAGCAGTGATCGAATCGCGCGGATTCACCTTCGGCTCGGCCCTAGCCTACAAGCTGGGCACCGGCCTGCTGCTGGTCCGCAAGCCCGGCAAACTTCCGGCCCGGACCATCAGGGAGGAGTACTCTCTGGAATATGGCACTGATGCCTTGGAGATTCACCAGGACGCGGTCGGCCGGGGACAGCGCATATTGATCGTGGACGACCTACTGGCTACCGGCGGCACTGCCTTGGCGGTGGCCAGGCTGGTGGAGCGTTCCGGCGGCAAGGTGGCGGGAGTGGCTTTTGTGGTCGAATTGGATTTCCTGAACGGCCGCCGCAAACTGGAGGGATATAAAATTATCTCCCTGGTGCATTACCAGAGCGAATAATCATGCGGCATCTGCTTGCCATAGCCATCCTGTCGTCTGGTCTGGCCCTGAGCTCTTCCCTATGGGCGGGGGACGACGAACCCGACCCCCAGCCCGGCATTTACCAAGAGTATTTCAGCCGGCTAATAGAGGAATGGCAACTTGACCAAATACGGGAGATTGCCCGTCAATGGGGCTTTGCCTCCATCGGGACCGACGGGGTCAGGATGAACCGAAGTTTTTGGGAGGAAAGGCTTAGCCTAATGGTGTGGCTGCCCCGGAGCAACCGCGGTCAGAGTTTGGAGCTGGAATACCATCTGCGGCCCCGCTTGCTGGTCCGGGGGGAGCTCGATCGACACTCGAGGGACAACAGCGCCTGGCTGGACTTCATTTTTCGGGCTGAATACTAAAAAATCGAATGTTCCTGCTGATATTCCGGCTATCGCCGGCTAAAAACAAATGAGCATTAAAATCGCCATGAATAAAATCATTTGGAGCATCCTGCTGGTCTTGCTGGCCTGGCAGTCCCCGGGGCAGGCCGACTACTTCGGCAAGAACAAGGTGAAATACAAGGACTTTAGGTGGGAGAAGATATCGTCGGAGAATTTCGATATCTACTACTACCAGGGGGGGCGACAGTTGGCCGAAGTCGCGGCCGGAATGGCCGAAAAGGCCGGGGCTAGGCTGTCGCGCAACATGGGGCACAAGCTTCGTAACCGGATACCGGTGATCGTCTACGTCTCCCACAACGATTTCGCCCAGACCAACATCTCCCAAGAGATAATCGACGAGGGGGTGGGTGGATTCACCACCCTGTTCAAGAACAGGGTGGTGGTGCCGTTTACCGGCTCCTATGCCGATTTCGACCATGTGCTCAACCATGAGCTGGTCCATGCCTTCATGTTCGACCTGTTTTTCGGCCAATCCATGGAGTCGGTTTTCTCCCGCCAGAGCCTGATGCGGCTTCCGCTGTGGTTTATGGAGGGGATGGCCGAATACGAGTCCCGGGGGTGGGACTACGAAACCGAAATGATCATTAAGGACCTGGCGGTCAACCAGCGCCTGATACCCATCAACCAGCTGGACGGGTATGGGGGAAGCTACTTCGTCTACAAAGAGGGCCAGGCTATAATCAAGTTCATCGTGGACCGTTACGGCCGGCAGAAACTCAGCGAGTTGCTGCACATGGTAAAATCAACCCGCAACATCGACAAGGCCTGCGAGATGCTGCTGGGCAGCAATGTCGAACAGCTTTCAGATCTTTGGCTCAAGGATTTGCATAAGAGGTACTGGCCCTACCTGGCGGCCAAGAAGGAGTTGCCGGAGGTGGCCAAGCAGCTCACCGACCACGATGTCTTCAAGACCGGCTCCTATTTCAACCTGGCCCCCAGCTTCTCGCCCCAAGGAGACAAGATCGCCTACATCTCCGACCAGAACGGCCGGGCCGGGATATATGTCATCTCCGGCATCGACGGGCACCGCATCAAGCACCTGGTCAAGGGGGAACAGAACGCCCTGTTCGAGGCCATGCATTTGGCCTGGTTCCGGGGCGGACTGACCTGGTCTCCTCAGGGAGATCGGCTGGCTTTTGCCGCCAAGTCCACCACCGGAGACCGGCTCTATGTGATCAACTCCTGGACCGGCCGGGTGATCAAGAGCTTTGACTTCGAGCTGGATGGCATCTATTATCCCAGCTGGTCTCCCAACGCCGAGAAAATAGCCTTTACCGGCCTGAAGGACGGACGGTCCGATCTGTACCTGGTGGACATCGCCGACAGCCACCAGGTGGCCTTCAGCCTCCAGCGGCTGACCAACGACCCCTTCGACGACCGTGAGGCCGAATGGTCGCCCGACGGCCAGCAGCTGGTGTTCGTGTCCGACCGTCCGGCCGGAGGGGAGCTCGGTTCCGGGGAATCCGCGGAGTTCGGTCGTTACCGCCTGTTCCGGGCCGAGGCGAAGGCCTTCCACCCGGAATGCCTGACCCCGGATGAGCATCTGACCTCCCGGCCCAGCTGGTCACCCAAGGGCATAGCCTACACTGCAGTCCGCCAGGGGGTCAGCAATATCTACCTGATCTCTGGAGACAGCACCGTCCAGCTGACCGATGTTCTGTCCGGCTGCCTGCAGTCGAAGTGGTCCCGGGATGGCAACAAGCTGGTGTTCATCGGTTACCACAAAACCGGCTGGAACATTTACACCCTCAAGAACCCTTTGGATCGACTGCCCGCTTTGGCCGGCCAGCCGGCCTGCTTCTGGGCTGATCCCGACACATCCTGGTATCTGCCCCGCACCTACCAGCTGGCCCAGGAGCAGCCCGAAAGGTATCAGCCCACCCGGGCCGAGACCAAGTTCTCGGTTGATTTCGCCCAGGGTACCTTCAGTTACAACACCCTGAGCGGGCTGGGGGGGCAGGCCGAGATCCTGGTGAGCGACGTCATGGGCAACCACCAGTTCTACCTGCTGTCCGACATGGTGATCAACCTGCAGAACTCCGACTATCAGCTAACCTACTTCTACCGACCCCGGCGCTGGGACTATGGCGCCAGCTATTATCAGTATCACAACTACTACCTGGCCTCCAACAATGACATCATTATCGAGAAGGTCAACGGGCTGCAGGGGATAGTCTCGTACCCCTTCAACCGCTACCAGCGGGTGGACTTGATGGCCAGTCTGAACCGTTACAGCCAGGAGTACTACTACTATTCGCGGCCCGATGCCAGCCTGACCCTGGTGGTGCCCGGAGCGGCCCTGGTGCACGACAACGTCCAGTGGACCTATTACGGCCCCCGTGACGGCTGGCGGGCCATCGCCCTGGCCGAAGTCAGCCATCATGGCCTGGGCAGCGGGATGGACTTTGTCAACTATTACGCCGATCTGCGCCATTACTGGCCGATGACCAAACGCTCCAATCTGGCCCTGAGACTGATGGGAGGGCTGTCCACCGGGGCGGAGGCCCAGTATTTTGAACTGGGGGGACCCTATACCATCAGAGGCTACGACTACAACCAGCTTTACGGAACCCGGATGGCCATGGGCAGCCTGGAGATGAGGGTGCCCTTCGTCGACCGGGTTCAGATGGCCATCCCGCCCATCTCGTTCTCCGGAATAAGGGGGGCTCTGTTTCTGGATGCCGGAGCGGCCTGGTCCGATGATCGGGCATTTCAGGCCTTCCAGGACAGCCCCGGATTGCTGCGGCTGAAGGACCTGCGGGCCGGGATGGGGACCGGGATCCGAATGCTGGTGTCCCCATTCGCCATGAAGCTGGACTTCGCCTGGAAGACCGACCTGGCCTCGGTCTACGACAGGGTCCGGGTGACCTTCGTGCTGGGAAGCGATTTCTGATGCCGCTGCGGATCACGGCCGGTGAGTGGCGAGGCCGCAGCCTGAAGTGTTTGGAGGGGCTGACGGTCCGCCCCACCCCCTCCATGGTGCGGGAGGCAATGTTCAACATTCTTTCGGATTATTTCCCTTGCCGCCTGGTGCTGGATATTTATGCCGGATGCGGTACCCTGGGGTTGGAGGCCCTTTCCCGGGGGTCCCAACGGGCGATCATGGTGGAAAAAGATCCCCGGGCGGCCAAAGTGATCACAGACAACCTCCAGAAGATTGGCGCTGGCGAGCGGGCCAAACTGCAGATGGGCGATGCCCTACATTATCTGACCGTCTGTTCCGTCAAATTCGACCTAATTCTCGCCGACCCGCCCTATGCCGAGCACTGTGCCGGACAAATCATCAAAGCGGTGGCAGAATCCGAAGCCCTGGAAGGGAGGGGATGCCTGGTCATCCAACATTCAACTGCCGAGAGGCCACCCTCGTCCTGGGGGCGCCTCGAACAATGGAAGGCCAAGCGCTACGGCAGAACCCAGCTTAGCTTTTACCGAAACCGGCCGGAATGATCCGGCCCACCAAGGAGGCAACCCATGGAAAACACACCCATCTATCCCGGCACCTTTGACCCGGTGACCAATGGCCACCTGGACATCATCAGCCGGGGAGCCGAGATATTCGGCCAAATCATAGTGGCGGTGGCCGAGGGAGGAAAGAAGGTCCCGATGTTTTCATTGGACGAGCGGGTCCAGATGATAAACGAGAGCCTTGGCGGACAACGGGGGGTGACGGTGGAGCCATTTCGGGGTTTACTGGTCAATTTCGCCCGGGAACGGAGATCCCGATTGGTAATTCGGGGCCTGCGCGCAGTGTCCGATTTCGAATATGAATTCCAACTGGCCCTGATGAATCGGAAGCTGAGTCCGGATTTGGATACCATGTTCGTGATGCCCTCCGAGAAATATGTGTACTTGAACTCCAGCCTGGTCAGGGAGATCGCCGCTTTGGGGGGCGATGTTGCCGAGCTGGTGCCTCCCACGGTGGCCCGGCGTTTGAAGGAGCGGTTCAAATGAGCCTGGTGGACAGGGCCGAAATAGAGGTGACCGCCGGAAATGGAGGCAAAGGCTGCATCAGCTTTCGGAGGGAGAAGTTCGTACCCAAGGGAGGTCCGGACGGCGGCGATGGGGGGCGGGGAGGATCGGTAATATTGGTGGTCAATCCCAATTTAGTCACCCTCAGGGATTTCCGCTACAACCGACGATTCAGGGCCGGGAACGGCCAAAACGGATCGGGGCGCAAGATGTACGGGGCTAACGGAGAAGACTGCCTGATCGAAGTCCCCCCGGGCACCATCGTCCAGGAACAACCAAATGGCAAGGTAATAGCCGATCTGGTAGGGCCTGGCAGCCAGGCCCTGGTAGCCAAGGGAGGGCTTGGAGGAAGGGGAAACGCCAAGTTCGCAACCTCCACCAACCAGACACCCCGGGTAGCCGAAAAGGGGCAGGAAGGTGAAAGCAAAACATTACTGTTGGATCTTAAATTATTGGCCGATGTGGGATTAATAGGTTTCCCGAACGCCGGGAAATCGACCTTGTTGTCAAGGCTATCCCAAGCAAGGCCCAAGGTAGCCGATTATCCATTCACCACTTTGACCCCCAACCTTGGGGTCATGGATCTGGGCGATTTCCGGCACTGTACAGTAGCTGACATGCCCGGGCTTATCGAGGGAGCCCATCAAGGCAAGGGATTGGGAATACGATTTCTCCGTCATGTGGAACGCACCAAGCTATTGGTATATGTGATCGACGCTTCGGTTTCCGATCCCGCCAGGGAATACCGGATACTGCGGGAGGAACTGGATAGCTTTAACCCACGGATGGCCAAACGCAAGTCGCTGCTGGTCTTCAATAAAATGGACATCGCCCGAAGCCAGCCACCGGCGCCCCGGGGCACGCGCCCCCTGTACCTCTCGGCCCTCAAGGAACAGGGGATCGAGCAGTTGAAGGCTTCGATTTCCAAATTACTGAAAGTTTCCGTCTGATGGATCTTCACAGCCTGACTGAGGCCGTCGAACTCTTCCGGTCCAAGGACCAGGCCAAGCGCCGGCTGGCAGTGGACATCGCCTCTCAGCTGGGAAGCGCCGGGGCTGTGGCTCTGCTGTTAAAATCAATCCAGGACCAGAGCTGGAGCCTGCGGGAGTACAGCGTGGCCAAGATTGCCCTGGCCGGAGGCAAAGCGGTTGACCCGCTGTGCCGGATACTACGGGATGGCGTATGGTATGCCCGGGCGGCCGCCGCCCAAGCCTTGGGGTTGATCGGAGCCTTATCGGCTCTCAGGCACCTTATCCCCCTGACTTCAGATCCCAACCGCAGCGTGTCCGATGCCGCCGCCAAAGCGGCCGAACAACTGATACTGAACAATGACCTGACGGCCCTCTGTTCCCTAGGGACTGGCTTGGAGCCAGAGTTGCGGCGGCGCCTGCTGCAACTGGCCCTGACGGCCGACCGAAGTATATATTTGCTTCTGGAGGAGCACCTCCGGACAGTACCTATAACTGAAAACCCAGCGGCCGAAAGTGAGACCGAAGCATTGGTCACCAGCTTGCAGTCCCTGCGGCGTGGTATAAGAGGCCTATCACGGCCGGGGACCAGGGAGGGATTCGATGAACCCTGAGCGCCTGATGTGGTGGCTGCGCCTGTGGGCCACCAAGGGCATCGGACCGGTCCGGTTCAACCAGCTGATCAAAGCCTTCGGGGGCCCCCAGGAGGTCTTTGCCGCCACCGATGAACAACTGGCTGCTGTTCCCGGTTTAGATCGCCGCTCCATCAGGGCCATCCGGGATCTGACGCCCAGCAGGGATGAGGTCTTCCGGCAACTGGAGTTGGCATCCAAACAGGGGGTGGCCGTGCTGACCAGCGGGGATGAAGATTATCCCGATAATCTTAAAACCTGCGGCGACGCTCCACCGGTGCTGTTCGTAAAGGGCGGGCTGGCCGTTGCCGATCGGAGGGCGGAGATCGGAAGAGCGTCGGGTAGGGAAAGAGTGTAGATCCCGGTGGGCGCCGGAGCATTAAAAAAAAAAATGACACAGCAGCGAAGAGCAAGTATAA
>CALGNM010000273.1 GCA_937958665.1 uncultured bacterium
ACCACCGAGATCTACACTCTTTCCCTACACGACGCTCTTCCGATCTCCGGACATCATCATCTGCCGCACCGAGGAGCCGCTGGGCAAGGACCTGAGGGAGAAGATCGGGCTGTTTTGCAATGTTTCGGCCGAATCGGTGATCGAGGCCATCGACGTGGAGAGCATCTACGAGGTGGTGCTTAAGTTCCACAATGACGGGCTGGATGAAATTGTGGCCCATCTGCTGGGTGCCGGATTCCACAAGCCAGACCTGACCGCCTGGAGCGTCATGATACAGAAGCTGAAGAACCCCAGATCCGAGGTCCGGGTGGCCATGTGCGGCAAGTATGTGGACCTGCACGATGCCTACAAGAGCATAATCGAGTCCTTCGTCCATGCCGGGATTGCTAATGACGTCAAGGTGCGGCTGGAATGGATAGACACCGAGAGCCTTTCTCCGGCCACCATGGCCGAGCAGTTCGGGCAGTGCCACGGGATTCTGGTCTGCCCCGGTTTCGGCGAGCGGGGCATCGAGGGCAAGATCCTGGCCGCCCGGCACGCCCGGGAGACCGGCCTGCCCTATTTCGGCATCTGCCTGGGGATGCAGGTGGCCACCATCGAATTCGCCCGCAACGTCTGCGGGATGAAGGGCGCCCATTCCACCGAGTTCGACCCCAAGACCCCGCACCCGGTGATCGATTACCTGCCGGAGCAGCGGAACATAAGCAATCTGGGCGGCACCATGAGGCTGGGGGCCTACCCCTGTGTCATCACCCCCGGCACCAAAGCCCACCAGGCCTACCGTTGCGAACAGATATCGGAACGCCACCGCCACCGCTACGAGGTAAATAACAGCTACCTGGCCAAGCTGGAGGAGAAGGGCCTGGTCTTCTGCGGCAAGTCGCCTGACGGGCGGCTGGTGGAGATGGTGGAACTGAGGGACCATCCCTGGTACCTGGGCTGCCAGTTTCATCCCGAGTTCAAGTCGCGTCCCATGAATCCCCAGCCCCTGTTCCGCGATTTTGTAGCCGCCGCCAAGCGCTTCCGGGGCGGGAAGGAATAACAGGCCGGATCAGTCAAACCTAAACCAACAGTTGGAGATCATATGAACCGGGTGCCAAAGCTATTCTGGGCCTTTATGCTGGCCAGCCTGCTGGCCTTGACCGGATTGTCGGTCTTTCTGCGGAGCCAGGGCGAGGCTTTTCTGAGTGCGGCCCAGCGGATAACCGAGGCTGCCGATCTGGATGGCTTGAAGCTTGAGGAAGCCAAGCTGGCCGGCCTCAAGTCGATTAACCAGGGACAGCGACAGATGCTTTACGGTCTGTTGGCCGGACGCTATGCCCAGCTTGGCGACACTCAGAAAATGCAGAAGCTGATGGAGCAAATTCTGGTCCGGGATCCCGACAACGCCGAGGTGTTGAACAACCTGGCCTACGAGTGGGCCAAACAGGGAGTCAACCTGGATCGGGCGGAGCAGTTCGCCCGGCGGGCGGTGGATCTGACCGAAAAGAATATTGGATCCAAGCCGGCCGGCATGTCCCGGGAACGCTGGCAGCAGCTGGCCGACCGGGAGCACGGCAATTACCGCGACACCTATGGCTGGGTGCTGTACCAGCAGGGGCGGTATGCCGAGTCCCTGGCCGAGCTGCAGAAGGCCTTCGGGCTGGCCCCGGAGCCGGTCATCCAGCACCACTTGGGGATGGCCCTATACCGCACCGGAGACTTGGAGGGGGCGATCGAGAACTTGGCCGCCAGCCTGGCCGGCCGCCTTGAGGACCCGGAGGGAGCCAAGTCCGCCCTGGAGACGGTCTACCGGGAAAAGTATAAAAGCCTGAGGGTCACCGCCTCCTCCGCACAACAGCCTCACTGAC
>CALGNM010000274.1 GCA_937958665.1 uncultured bacterium
AGATCGTATTCGGTGACTGGAGTTCAGACGTGTGCTCTTCCGATCTGATCTCCAGAACGAACCCGAACTCCAGGGCCAGCTCTATCAGGTGCCGGCCCCATTCTTTATCCAGCAGTATATCCGACCTATCCCTAAGTTTCAACGGCAGCAAGCCGGGGTGAGCCAGGATATCAAACCGAAACTTCTCGGATTTTTCCCGGATCAGCTCCAGCATTTCTTCCTTGACTTGTTCTGGGTCCGACACAGTGGCATTCGGGTCAAAAAAATTCACCGACCCCAGGGAGTGCACCCCACCTATCAGGTAGTCACAACGATTCAGCAGGTCCGGCGATATCCTGACTTCGGTCCCCAAATCCAACTCGGCCGAACGATAGATCGGATATCCCTCCAAGGCCTGAAGGTACTCCAGAAATTCCGGATCGCTGTTAATCTGGAAGCTTCCCTCCCCGCAATGATCGGATATCCCCAACCTTAAGCCCCGTTCCCGGGCTAAACCCCAAACCTCTCCGGGATTCATCCTGCCGTCCGAGAAGATGGTGTGGGTATGCAGATCGGCTATCTCAATATGCCCGATATCATCAGTCATATTATAACGCTTAGTTGGTCTTGTGGCGGGTGTCGCTCATCCGCCGGCTGGACGTCCTCTCCAGACTCTGAGCAAAATACAGCTGCTCCCCCATCAGTTCCCTAAAATCATCCTTGCGCAGGCGCAGCACCAGGCAGTCGGTCAGGGCCACCACATCGGCCGTGCGCGGCACATCCAGCAACAGGGCGATCTCCCCAAAATACTCCCCGGGGCCCAGCTCGGCCACCCGATTCCGCCGGCCTTCCCTCTCAACCACCACCTCAAGCCGTCCCTCCCTGATGATGAAGAAGCTGTCCCCTATCTCGTTCTGGCGAATCACCGTCTGGCCTTCCCTGTAGCGTTCCGGAATCAGCCGGGAGGCGGCCATGGCCACCTGGGCCGGGGCGAATTCGGCAAACAATGGCAGCTTCACCAGAAAACCCCGGTTCTCGATCAGCCGGTCAATCCGCTGGCCCAGATCCACCTTGCTGGCCATCAGGTCCTCGAAATCCCTCCTTTCCAACACCAGCAGGGAGCAGTCGGTAAGGGCCCTGACCGTGGCAGTGCGAGGGACATTCTTGACCAGGGCAATCTCCCCGAAATAGTCGCCCCGGGAGAGCACCGCCGCCGACAACTCGGGCTCACCGGAACGGGAAACAACCACCTCGGCCTGCCCGGACTTTATTATGTAGAACTTATCGCCCTGGTCGCCCTGCCGAATTATCACCTGGCCAGCCCGGGCTTTCTCCTCCCTTAGACGAGAATAAAACATGGCGGTCTCTTGTTCATCCAATTCCCAAAAGCCGGCCACTCCGGAGATGACATTCTGGGCATCCCGCCTCTCTTTTCCGAATCTTTCCCGGGACAGCCCCTCAGCCCAGCCGGCTCCCTTCATCAGATACTGCTGGGCCACCTCCCGCTCCTCCCAATAAAGGCTTTCATAGGCTGTCCGGATGGCATGACGGGCAAAATAATCTCCCACCTCCCGGATAAGATAATTCAATATTTCGTCCAGCAGGCCCTGATAGGCCTGGCTTCGTTCCACGATCCCCACGCTGCGCTCGAACCTCTCCTCGCTGCCTTCCCCATAGAGACGAATTGGCCAGCGCTTCTGTACCATTACCAGGTTCAGTCGGTCGTCCATGGCCCGAGCCTGGCCCTCGCCGAAGAAGGAGGCAAAGTAACTTCGGGACATTCGGTAGATCCTGACCGCCGCCTGGCGCATCCGGCGCTTTTCGGAGGCGGTGGACTCGAATCCCGAGCTCTCCGGCAGCCAGCGGGCGCTCTTGATTATCAGGTAAAGCCAGAAAACGGCAAACAGCAGAAGCAAGGAGGTCAGAAACCCGGCCCCGGGAAGGTGATACATCAGGGATACCACCCAGGACGCCACCCCCAACAGGAAGAAGCTCCAAAAATATTCCAACGACGAGCCCAGGTTGTTCCAAACCAGCGAGAGCACCATCAGCAGGGCGGCCGATGACAGCAATACCGAGAGGGTCATCAGACTGGACCGCTGGTGGTACAGGGCGGCCAGCACCAACACCCCCAGCCACAGCGCACCCCAAAGGACCCTCTGCCATTGCCGCCATCTTCTGAGGCTGGAATAGGAGAACTGGGTATAGGTGGCAGCAAACAAGGCGGCCGATCCAGCCAGCCATGTCGCGGTCCTGACGGCGGCCGGCAGCATCATAAGGGACAGGCTGCCCAAGGCGGCCGCCAGCAAGCCCAACAATACCAGCCAAAGCGACGACCCACGGTAATAGGAGTAGACCCGCTGGGAGAGGGCGCCCAACCCCAGGGCCACCAGCAAGGCAGCGGTCCGGGCCGCCCAGGTTCCCAACCACCCGTAGGCCAAGGCCGCCAGCAGGCACAACCCAAAAAGGATCCCCGCCATCAGCCCCGGCTGTCGGTATATTCGGCCGGTTAAAGCCTTCCAAAAGGTGACCGCCAGGGTCTTGATCTTCTGGAAGGCGGCTATTCCCGCACCCAGGACCAGGAAGAGGGCCAGGACCACCACCACCAACTTAAGCTGGTCTCCGGCTGCATTGAAAAACCGGCTTCCCATCCGCAGGGCCTGAATCCTCCAGAAATAGCCGACCAGCAGCAGGGCCAGGGCCGACCAGGCCAGCGACCCCAGGCCGAAGGCGGTATAGATCCTTTCCTCCCGGCTCAGTGGCTCCTTGGCCCTGAGCCTGGCCCGCAGATCCTTCCTGACGAATGAGGCCGCCTTGGCTTTCAGCCCCGGCAGTTCCAGCCAATCCATCAGCACATAGTAGCCGTCCAGCTCCCACAATGGGCTCAGGTTGATGAATACCGTCAGATATGAAAGCAAGGCGAACTTGTAGAGCAGGTGGCTGGCAGCGGAGTCGGGAGACAGCAGAATCAGAAAGGACATGGCCCCGGCCACAAAAGCCTGGGAGAACGGTCCGATCAGGGAGACCACCATCCGGGCCTTCTTGGGCAGCATCCAAGAATCGGTCACATCGACATAGAACGATGGGAAAATGGTGTTGATCACCAATCCACCGCTAGATCGGAAGAGCACACGTCTGAACTCCAGTCACCGAATACGATC
>CALGNM010000275.1 GCA_937958665.1 uncultured bacterium
GCGACCACCGAGAGCTACACTCTTTCCCTACACGACGCTCTTCCGATCTGGGAGTACGATTACACCTACCGCTACCGGTTGGAGGAGCGGGATGCCTTCTATTATCTGACCAATGTCTATGAGATCCAGGGAAGCGGGGCCCTCTACGGGTACAGCGGAGCCTTGGCCATCCGGCCCCTGGAGAGGCTTTCGCTGGGGCTGGGGCTGACCAGGCTGGCCGGCCAGCCCGATATGGAATTCCGGGACAGCTACACCGACCCCACCCTGAGCGACAACCTGATCGCCTATCGTTCCGACCTGGCCGGCAGCCGGGCCCTGGCCGGTCTGCTGTGGCGGGCCAGCGACCGGATCTCCCTGGGTCTGGACTGGAGAAGCAGCTGCCGCCTTGCCGGCACCACCAACTACCAGGTCAACGATTCCACCGTCAGCGCCGCCCGGAGAATCGGACTGCCCAGCACCGTCACCGCCGGCTTCAGCTACCGTCCGGCCAACGTTCACCAGGCCACGATAAACCTGGAGTACCAGTATACCCCCTGGCAGCATTTGGAGGATAACCTGTACCCCACACCATTTCTGGCCGCGGTCAGCCGCTTCAGCTGCGGTATAACCCACCGGATGGGGAACGGACGGCCCGTAAGTTTCGGGGTGTCGTTCGCCAACTCCTACCTTTCACCCAACATCGGACTGGCCCGGGCCGGGTTCGGCACCGGACTGCCCACTCCCTGGGCCAGGGCTGAGCTGTCGGCCGGAGTGGGGCGCCGGACCTACAACTATGGACAGGCCTTCGGCACCTCCAGCGGGGTTACCGTCACCGAGACCATGGCCGACTTCATGCTAACCTTTTCCCTGAAGTGAGACCATGCACAAGCGCATAACGATAATTGTCTGCCTGCTGTTGCTGGGGGCCGGGGTCGCCCGGGCCGGGCGATGGCAGCGCCTGGTGATACTCCACACCAACGACATCCATGGCCACCTGGCTGCCGAGGAGGCCTGGTGGATCAACCCCAACTTCCCGCCCCCCATTGGCAACGCCGCGGCGGTGGCCACCATCATCCGCGAGGAGCGGGAGCGGGCTGAGAAGAACGGCTGGGGATTTCTGCTGCTGGAGGGGGGCGACATCTTCCAGGGGACTCCGCTGGGGGAGTTCACCAAGGGCCGGGCGGTGGTGAACTTCATGAACCTGATGGGCTATGATGCCATGACGGTGGGCAACCACGATTACGACAAGGGGCAGGAGGTCCTGCGGGACCTGATAACCGCCGCCCGGTTTCCGGCGCTGGGGGCCAATCTGCTGGACTCGCTGACCGGCCGCACCGTCGACTATTTGAAGCCATACATCATCCTCGAACGAGGCGGACTAAAGATAGGGCTCTTCGGTTTGATAACCCACTATCTGCGGGGGATGTCCACCCCGGAGCACATCAGGGGGCTGGAGATTGCCAAGGAGTCGGCCACCGCCCGGATGATGGTCGACACCCTGCGGGCCCAGGGGGTGGACCTGGTGATCGGCCTGCTGCACACCGGATTCCGGCACGACAAGGCCATCGCCGACACCGTGCCGGGCATCGATGTCATCATCGGCTCCCACAGCCATACCGGCCTGCGCACGGCCTATGAGGACCCCCGGCACCATACCATCATAGTTCAGACCTACGGCCACCTGACCACCATCGGCAAGCTGGAGCTGATGATCGATCCGGAGAGCAAGCAGATTGTGGGATATCAAAGCGAGCTCAAGGAGCTGTTCGCCGAGGCGGTGCCCCAGGACAGCGCGGTGAACCGGATGGTGACTCAGGCCGCGGCCTTGGCCGAGGAGGGCTTCGACCAGAAGCTGGGGGAGGCCCTGTCCGACATCAAGCGGGGCGGGGGTGACCGGGAGAGCGCCATCGGAAATCTGATCTGCGATGCCATGCTGGAGGCCACCGGGTCAGAGATCGCCTTCCAGAATTCGGCCGGCATCAAGGCCGACCTGATGCGGGGCGACATCACCTACCGCAACGTCTACAAGGTGGATGCCTTCGGCAATTACCTGGTGACCATGGAGCTTACCGGCAGCCAGGTGATAAAGGCCTGCGAGACCAGCGTGCTGGGCTACCATGCCATCTTCCAGGTGGGCGGTCTCAAGATGACCTACGACACCCGCAAGCCGGTGTGGAAGCGGGTGACCTCGGTTACGGTGGGAGGCAAGCCCATCGACCCTGATCAGGTCTACCGGGTGGTAACCAATAATTTTCTGGGAGCCGAGATCGGAAGAGCACACGTCTGAACTCCAGTCACCGAATACGAGCTCG
>CALGNM010000276.1 GCA_937958665.1 uncultured bacterium
CATACGAGATCGTATTCGGTGACTGGAGTTCAGACGTGTGCTCTTCCGACCTACTGGGGTCAATAAAAATCAGGCTGGATGGCGATCGGCACCAGGACCAGTACCTGCTGTACGGCCAACTGCCACATGACCTGGTGCGGACAGAGGCCGGCTGGTCGCCGTATCCCTGGCTGCAGGTATTCGCCGAAGCTGAGATGTCCAGCCGCCGTCTGCCAGATTACGATAACCAGCGGAGGTGGGGCCGGGCCGGGGCGGTGCTGAAGGCCGGGGATCGCCACAAGCTGGAGGTCTCGGCCGGGCACTACAAGGGCGGACTGGTGTGTTCCGGGGGTTTTTGCCGATACGAGCCACCATTCCGGGGGGTTAAAACCACTTGGCAGTGGAGCCTGTGAGAGAATAAACTTAAGAGCCCCGCCGAATGGCGGGGCTTTATCGATCCTGGCGAAACTGGCGGCCTATCTTACGGATAACCATTATCCCTGAATCCAGCATCTGGCTGAACCGTTGGGAGCTTTTATCGCCCACCATGTCCAGTAGTTTGCCAACCGACTGGGCTCTGTCCTCCTTGAGCTTCATGGCCATCGGCAGCAGGGATATCCTGAGGACCGAGGACAGGGCGAACAACAGGTGAAAGTTGATGATAGTCTGGCCCAGCAATACCCACCGAAATCCCTTGAAAAGGTCGGCCAGCAACCCTCCGGCCAATGAGGCGATGAAGATGGCCAGGCCGGTGGTCAGGCTTTGCATGGCCAGGTAGGCGGTTCGGTTTCTCTCCGGGGCGGTGGCCAGCACCAGGTTGAAGGAGGCCAGGGTGAAGCCCGGCCAGAACAGACCGGTCAGGAAAGCGTCTATCCAGATGGGGAGGTAAAATGTGGGGGTGGTGAACAGCCAGAACAGGGGTAGGGTGAAGACCCCCGCCAGGTTGAAGATCAGCACCGGCCGGTTCCCGATGCGGTCGATTATCCTGCCCCAGAGAGGCTGGGTGGCGAAGTTGAGGATGCCGGCGATTATCGAATAATAGGCTATGATGGCAAAGGGCATCTTCAGGTTCTTGATCATGTGGGCGGCGAAGAAGGGCCCGGCCACGGCGGTAGCCATGGACCACAGGACAAAAAACAGCAACAGCCTCCGGAAATCGGGGTTGGAGAAGGGCAGCCGGAAGAGCTCCGCCAGATGGAGGCGTTTTTCCCCCTTGAGGGGGGGCTCCCACTGCCGGGAAAGGATCAGGCCGGCAATCAGGGCGGCCAGGGCCGCCGAGCCGAAAATGATGGCGAAGGCCTGGGGCTGAAGGTCTCGGCTTTTCAGCAGATCGTAAAGCTTGCCGGCCCCGAAGTTTGAGGCCATGGTGACCACCCCCAGGATGGTGCTGCGCATACCGAAATAGGTTCCCCTCCGGTTGATGGGCACCAGGTCGGTCATCCAGGAGAGCCAGGCGTTGTTGGCCATATTGACCGAGAGGTTTCCGGCGAAGGCCACCAGGAAGAAGATCAACAACTTCCATCCCGACAGCAGGCCCAGGAATGGGAGCAGGCAGAGAACAGACCAGATGATCCTTCCCAGGGTAGCCCCCCATAGCACCAGCTTCTTACGGTGCCCCAGAGCCCCCACCAGATAAGAACTGAAAACCGCCCCCAGGTTGGAAAGGGCGTTGAGGGCGGCCAGCAGGCCCAGATGGAAGTCGCTGGCCCCCAGCATCAGGGCATAGCCGGTGACAAGGGCTCCCGAAGTAATGGCTATATGGACGGTGGCGAAGGCCCCCTCGATCACAGAAATTCTGAGGCTGCGGCCGGGCTCGGAATGGGTTGGGGGGCCGCCTTGGTCTGACAAGTTAATAATCTTCGGCATACGGTCGATAAGAATAATTGATTTTGAGGCTGATTTCAAGGGGGTAATAAGGCTCGATTGAATTTCCCGGGCCGATATAATATAATAACAATTTATGCCGGACAGAACATTTCATATTATAACGTTTGGCTGCAAGGCTAACCAGTACGATTCCCAGCTGTGGCGCACCGCCCTGGAGGATGCTGAACTGGTCCCCAACGATCTGGACCCGGACCTCTGCCTGGTCAACACCTGCGCGGTCACCGCGGCGGCCGAACAGCAGGCCCGGCAGACCATCCGCAAGCTAATAAGGGCATTCCCCCGGGCAAAGGTGGCGGTTATCGGATGCTACGGACAGCTGTCGGGCCCGGAGTTGCAGCAGATAGATGGAGTGGGATTGGTGCTGGGACGGCATAGCCCGGAGGCGGTGGCAAATCTTTTTAACTGGCTTGGCCTTGGTCATTATGATAAACCTGCCGGGATCAAATCATTTCGGGGCCATACCCGGGCATTCCTTAAGGTTCAGGACGGATGCGATCACCGTTGCAGCTACTGCATAGTGCCCCTGGCCAGGGGCTCGTCACGCAGCCGTCCATTGGACGTGATCCTAAGGGAAGCCGAGAATCTTGTTGCTGCCGGTCACCGGGAGCTGGTGGTGACCGGGGTCAGGCTGGGAGATTACAAGCCGTCCCTGGGGATGTTATTAAGGTCGCTGAATGGCCTTCCGGGTTTGGTTAGGCTGCGTCTGAGCTCGCTGGAGCCTGATGACCTGCAGGACGACCTGGTGGAAACCATGGGGGAGGTCCCGCTGCTGGCCAGGCATCTGCATCTGCCGCTGCAGAGCGGCAGCGACGCCATCCTGAGGAGGATGAACCGCCCCTACACTGTCTCCAATTACATGAGCCTGCTTAACCGGCTGCGGCGGAGATCGGAAGAGCGTCGTGTAGGGAAAGAGTGTAGATCTCG
>CALGNM010000277.1 GCA_937958665.1 uncultured bacterium
ACCACCGAGATCTACACTCTTTCCCTACACGACGCTCTTCCGATCTGTTCCCAATGCTGGGCAACCACAATGGTCTGGCGGGAAGGCCAGTGCCAGCGTTGCGGGGGGGAGGCCCCGGCCGGGAACTCGTTGTGCCGGGGCTGCCTGATTCCCGACTGGGGATGCAGCGACATCCGGACCATAGGCCCGTTCCAGCCGCCGCTGTCGGAGGCCATCCATCGTCTTAAATACTCCGACGCCCGTCGGGTGGCCCGGCGTCTGGGGGACTTGCTGGCCGCCAGACTGGAAGGGGTTGGCCGGTACCTCCAGGCCCGGATGGTGCTGGCGGTGCCGCTCCACCCGGCCCGCCGCCGGGAGCGGGGGTACAACCAGGCCCAGCTGTTGGCCGAGCGACTGGGGCAAGCCCTGAGAGTACCGGCCCCGGAGGGGTTGTTGTCCAGGGCCAGGAATAACCAGTCCCAAACCACCCTGAACAAGGAGCAGAGGCGAAGAAACGTGGATGGGATATTCGCCGTTACGGACCCCGGGCTGATAAAGGGCCGGCGCATCATTCTGGTTGACGACGTTTTGACCACCGGAGCCACCATCGGCTCCTGTGGTCATGCTCTTTTAGCGGCCGGGGCCAGCGAGGTGCTGGCCTGCACCGCGGCGGCCGCCCCGCTGTGATGGTCTTAACCGGCCAATCGACAATCGCCGTCCGATTTTGGTTGACAGGCGTCCGGGGCGGTGTTAAACTACCAGCGACAGATTATTGAGGAAGCCATGAACGAGATCTCCATACTGCAGAAACACCGTTTCAATTACCAACCCAAACTGCCTCCGGTTTTCGCTCAGGAGGGGATGTTCCCGGTGGCCAGGGATGGCGAGCCCACCGAGCCCCAGGCCGACCAGGAGGCCATCCGGAATATCCTGCCCCTGACCTGCGGGATGCCTCTGGTGACCTTTGAAGCCGAAGAGAAAAGGGATTTAGCACCTCTGGTAGTGGGAGTGGTTCTGTCAGGGGGGCAGGCTCCCGGTGGCCACAATGTCATCGCCGGTTTATTCGACGCCATCCACCGCTTCAACCCAGAAAGCAAGCTATATGGATTTTTGGGCGGGCCTGGGGGGGTGGTGGAGAACCGTAACATTCTGCTGACCGCCGAACTGATCGATCAGTACCGCAATACCGGGGGCTTCGACATAATAGGCTCGGGGCGTACCAAGTTGGAGACCCCCGAGCAGTTCAACCGGGCGGCTGCCAGCTGCCGGGAGCTGGGCATCAAGGCCCTGGTGATAGTCGGGGGCGACGATTCCAATACCAACGCCGCCCTGCTGGCCGAATACTTTCTTAAGAACGACATAGGCGTCCAGGTGATAGGCTGTCCCAAGACCATCGATGGTGACCTGAAGAATTCCCGGATTGAGATCTCCTTCGGTTTTGACACCGCCACCAAGGTCTACTGCGAACTTTTAGGCAATATCCAGCGGGACGATCAGTCGGCCAAAAAATACTGGCACTTCATTCGGGTGATGGGCCGCTCGGCCTCTCATATCGCTCTGGAGTGCTCCCTGCAGTGTCATCCCAACATCACCATCATCTCCGAGGAGGTGGCCGAAAAGGGGATGCGCCTTAAGGATATCGCGGAGTACATAGCCGGGATAATCGACCAGCGCTCCCGGAACGGCATGAATTACGGGGTTATAGTGATTCCCGAGGGGCTGATCGAGTTCATCCCCGAGATAAGGACCCTGATTTCAGAACTCAACGAACTGATGGCCCAGCACAAGGAGTACTTCAACAGCCTGCCCACCCCGCAGGATAAACACCAGTACATCAACCAGCACCTGACCGCCGAGTCGGCCCAGGCCTTCTCCTCCATTCCCGATGAGATCCAATGGCAGCTGCTGGAGGACCGCGACCCCCACGGCAATGTCCAGGTCTCCCGGATCGAGACCGAGAAGCTGCTGATCGACATGGTGGGTGACCTGCTGAG
Source organism: uncultured bacterium (assembly GCA_937958665.1). Taxonomy (GTDB): domain Bacteria; phylum Edwardsbacteria; class AC1; order AC1; family EtOH8; genus CALGNM01. The sequence goes on from CALGNM010000277.1 coordinate 1,974, forward strand.
GGAACGGGCGGCCGAGGGACGGTTTTCCGGCAAGTTCAGCCCCCAGTCCCATTTCTTCGGATACGAGGGGCGTTGCGCGGCGCCATCCAACTTCGATGCCGACTACTGCTACAGCCTGGGATTCACCGCCGCGGCCTTGGCGGCCGGCGGGAGGACCGGATATATGGCCCGGGTGTCCAATCTGGCCGAGCCGGCCGCCAACTGGGTGGCCGGGGGGGTGCCGCTGACCATGATGCTGAACCTGGAGCGGCGACACGGCCGGGATGTACCGGTGATCAAGAAAGCCCTGGTGGATCTTAACGGAGGGCCGTTCGGGGAGTTCGCCCGCCAGCGGGAGGCCTGGGCGGCCGGCAACGACTACATCTATCCCGGCCCCATCCAGTACTTCGGACCGGCCGAGGTCTGCGACCGGGCCACCATGACCCTGGTGCTGGAGCAGGGCGAGGACATCCTGAATATCCTAAACGGATTGGAGGTCCTCCAGGGCTCCGATGTATTCTCTTCACTGGGACCGGAGGCCATAATCCGCCTTTTAAGCATGGTCCAGCGGCTTAACATCAAGCCGGGCCAGATTGTTATTAGGCGGGGGGACATCGGACAGTGCTTCTACATAGTTATGGACGGCGAGCTGGAGGTGCTGGGCAAGGACAATAAGACCCCGGTGGCCACGCTAAAGAAGGGAGACCCTTTCGGGGAGATCGCCCTACTGACCGACGTGCCCCGCACTGCCAGTGTGATAGCTAAAACAGACGGCAGCGTACTGTTCCTGGATGCCTACAACTTCAAGGACTTCCTCTCCGAGTTCACCAATCTGGGCGACCGGCTGGAAAAGCTGGGGGCGGAGAGGCTTAAAGAATTAAAGGAGAGGGAGTAAAGGACGCCCCGGCTTGGCAAAGAGTAAGGGCCCACAGGCCAAAATCAAAAAGGCAAAGTACAGGAGGAATATCATGCCACTGGTTGGAACCCGCGAAATGTTCAAAAAGGCCTACCAAGGCGGCTACGCCATAGGTGCCTTCAACGTCAATAACATGGAATTGCTGCAGGCCATTGTGGATGCCGGCACAGAGGAGCGGGCTCCGCTCATCCTGCAAGTATCGGCCGGGGCCCGTAAATACGCCCGTCAGGAATACCTGATCCACCTGGTCCAGGCGGCCATGGAGACCACCGACATACCAGTAGCCCTGCATCTGGACCACGGCGACAGCTTCGAGCTTTGCAAAGCCTGCGTGGACGGGGGCTTCTCCTCGGTCATGATCGACGCCTCGCACCATCCCTTCGATGAGAACGTAGCCATCACCAGGCAGGTGGTGGAATACGCCCATGCCAAGGGTGTTCCGGTGGAGGCCGAACTGGGCAAGCTAACCTCCACCTCCGATGAGCCCGGCGCCCGGGAGGCGGTCTATACCGATCCCCAGGAGGCGGTGGAGTTCGTTAAGCAGACCGGTTGCGATAGCCTGGCCATCTCCATCGGGACTTCGCACGGGGCCTACAAGTTCAAAGGCGAGGCCACTCTGGACTTCCCCAGGCTGGAGAAGATCCAGGGCCTGCTGCCCAACTATCCCATAGTACTGCACGGGGCTTCATCGGTTCCGGCCGAACTGGTGGACATCTGTAACAAATACGGCGGAAAACTGCCTGGTACCAAGGGAGTGCCGGAGGAGTTTTTGGCCCGGGCCGCCAAGATGGCGGTCTGCAAGATCAACGTGGATACCGACCTGCGGATCGCCATGACCGGGGCCATCCGCAAGGCTTTCGCCGAGAACCCCTCGGAGTTCGATCCCCGCAAATACCTGGGCCCGGCCCGGGACGCGGTCAAACAGGTGGTCAAGGGAAAGGTGAGGCTGTTCGGCTGCGCTGGAAAGGCCTAAGACACTAGATGGCTTCAATTGCATAATACTTGGGAGGAAAGATATTGGATCACAACGTCCTTTTTTCTGATAGGGCATAATTATAACCAACAGAAAAGGAGCGTGAAATGAGCACCGATATCAGAACGACCCTGCAGGAGCTGGCCAAGATGCAGCCGGGCAATGGCGATGTAATCAGCATCTATGTCAATGCCGCCCCTGACGGCAGGGGCCGGCGCAACTACGAGGTCTTCCTAAAAAAGAAGTTCAGCGAGATTGAGAAGGCCCTTCCGCCCCGCAGCCCTGAGGCGGTTGCTTTTTCAGACGCAGTCCGGGAGGCGAGACGCTACCTGTCCGAGAATCTGCGCCCCGAGAGCAAGGGGGCGGCGGTATTCGTCTCCCCGGCCCGCAAGCTCTTTAATACATTTCAAACCGTTCTGCCTTTGGCCAATCGGGTGATAGTATCCCGGGTTCCGTTCATCTATCCGCTGGTCAGGCTTTCCGACGACTACGACCGCTACGGGGTGTTGATCAGCGACGAGCAAAGGGCCCGTCTATTCAGCATTTACCTGGGCCGGATCGAGGAGGAGGCCGAGATAGTCACCCAGGCCGATCAGGCATCGGCCAAGGGCTACGAAACCCGCAAGGGGCGGCTGGGCCTGTCGGATGAAAAACACCAACGCCACCTAAAGGATCTGAGGGCCAAGCATGTCAAGGCGGTGGTCCGGGAGGTCCAGAGGTTTCTGGCTTCGGATACCCAGCAGATCCTGCTGGCCGCCGAGAATGGCACTCTTGCCGAGCTGAAGAAACAACTCCCCGCGGCATTGGCCAAGAAGACAATCCATACCACCCGTTTTGACCTCCGTTCCCCGGCCAAGAAGGTGTTGGACGAATCTCTGAAGATATTTAAGAACTTGGAGAACGAACAATCCCGTCAGATAGCCCGGGAATCGGTGGTGCTGACCAAGAGCCGCGGCAGCCGGGCCATGTTGGGCACAAAGGCTGTACTGTCAGCCATGCAGGACGGCCGGGCCGAAACCCTGGTGGTGTCTGAGAAATATGTGGGCGAGGGCTGGCAGTGTTTGAACTGCATGAAGCTGGGAGCTCTGGGCAAGCCCAAAGAGTGCCCCTACTGCAGGGGGCGCCAGATAGACCGTCGGCCGGACATGAAGGAGGAAATGGTCTGCCTGGCCCTCAGACACGGGCTTAAGGTGGAGTTCGTGGAAGGGGAGCCGGAGCTGGATAAGAACGGCGGTATAGGGGCTCTTATGAGGGGCCGGTAGCCCCAAGTGATGCATTTACCATAGGGGATCCCTTCTTAATACCACAACCGGATAAAGCGGGAGGCTATCATGCCGGTGATAACCATATCCAAAGAACATGGGGCCGGTGGCAAGGGGATATCACAGGACCTAGCCCGGGCCTTGGGCTACGAGCTGGTGGACAAGGCCATGATCGTCAAGGTGGCCAAGGACGCCAAGGTGTCGGCCGAGAAGGTGGAGAAATTTGACCAGGAGGGGTACGATTCCATGAGCAAGTACCTGAGCAACCTGCTACTGGCCGATCCGTCACTTTATTCCGGACTGGGCTTCGAGTTGCCCATGGCCGGCCCGGGAATGCTGCCGGCGGGGTATGATTTTTTCGACGCCGAGCAGTATCTTAAATTCACCCAGTCCCTGATAGATCGGCTCTACCAGAAGGGCAACGTGGTGCTGGTGGGGCGGGGCAGCCAGGTGCTGTTGGCCGGGCGACCGGGATGCCTGCATCTCCGGTTGGTGGCCCAGCTGGAGTACCGCATCAAGCGGGTGGCCGATAAACAGCGAATCTCCGAGAAGGAAGCCCGGGAGGTGATCCTAAAAAGGGACCGAGCTCGGGCCAACTACATCAAGGACTTCTATCAACGGGACTGGAGCGACCCTGGGCTGTATCATCTGGTAGTCAACACCCAGCTGGTATCATGCGAAAAACTGGTCTCCCTGGTCAAGCAAATGATCGCCTGAGGCACTGGTTGCCGAAAGCAAACCCAACCCGGTATGCTGGTTTAAGCGAGTATGGCCGGGGCGGGTGGGAGAACCCCTTTATCGTCAATCCATTGTATAACATATAATCAAAGGAGCAACAGATATGGCTGTAAAAATAGGCATTAACGGCTTTGGCCGGATTGGCCGACTGGTGATCAGCGCCATGGCCGAGAAAAAACTGCTGGGCGATCCGCTGGACGTGGAGGCGGTGGTTGACGTCTCCACCGATGCCAGGTATTTCGCCTACCAGCTTAAGTACGATTCCGTGCACGGTCGGTTTCCCGGGGAGATATCCACCGCCAAGAGCGATCCGTCCCTGCCGGAGGACGATCTGCTGATCGTCAATGGCCACAAGATCAAATGCCTGATGGCCACCAAGGATCCCGCCCAGCTGCCCTGGAAGGATTTGGGGGTGGAACTGGTGATCGAGTCCACCGGGTTGTTCACCGACTCGGAAAAGGCCAAGGGACACCTGGCGGCCGGGGCCAAGAAGGTGCTGATCACCGCCCCGGGCAAGGGCGAGGTCAAAACCATAGTATTGGGGAGATCGGAAGAGCGTCGTGTAGGGAAAGAGTGTAGCGCTCGGTGGTCGCCGTAT
>CALGNM010000278.1 GCA_937958665.1 uncultured bacterium
GATCGTATTCGGTGACTGGAGTTCAGACGTGTGCTCTTCCGATCTTACCTGGGCTACTGCCGCAACGACTGGCGCAGTGCCGGAGACATGCTGGTCTATTTCGACACCCGCGCCGGGGGGGCCGACTCCAGCTACAAATACAACGGCACCGGCGCCGCCGGGTTCGACATCAACTTCCGCCCCGACTTCTGTCTGGTATTCGAGAACGCCGACTCCATCTCCCTGAAAAAATGGAACGGCACCAGCTGGGTGGACTCCGTCAACATTTCCACCTTCCTGACCGCCAACCGGCCGTATCTGGACAGCATCAACAAGTTCACCTACGCCGAAATCCGGGTGCCATTTGCCTATTTAAAGTACACCGTGGGAAATGTCTTCAAGTACCTGGTGGTCTGCCAGTATGAAGCCAGCGACAACCCCTGGAATGCCTTCCCCATCACCAATTCCATAACCGTCAAGGGGGCCAAGGTGCCGGCCAAATACGGCGCCTACTATCAGATCAACAGCCTGGCCTCCAACCTGTCCCCCCGCAACGTGGCCTCGCCCCATGCGGTCAACCTGTCGCTGTTCACCGCCGCCTACCAGCAGGGAGCAGTAAACCTGCTCTGGAGAAGCGAGCTGGAGGAGGACCACAAGCTTTGGCTGGTGGAAAGATCGGGCACCGAGGAGGGAGGCTATGTTCGGCTGGCCGAGGTGGCCGGGACCGGCTCCGGATCGTCCTATGAGTATGCTGACCGGTCGGCCCTGCCCGCCAGCGAATATTATTACCGCCTGGGGGCCCAGGACGGCACCGGCGCAATTGAGTGGTATGGTCCGATCCAGGTAAGTCTCCCAGAGCTGGCCGAGATCCACCCCTACAGTCTGCAGGCCTCGCCCAATCCCTTCGGGGGCACCTGCCAGATACGGTACAGCCTGGGCCAGCCCGGCCGGGTCAGCCTAAAGGTGTATGATATCTGCGGGCACCTGGTTAAGACAGTATTCGACGCTGCCCTTCAACCCGGCTCCCACACCGCCAGATGGTCCGGCGACGACGAGATGGGGCGAAACATGCCCAATGGCATCTACTTCTACCGGTTGACCTCGCCCCAGGGCTGTCTGACCCAGAAGACAATCCTGCTAAAATAGGCTTGGTCCAATAGAAAAGCGGCTCCTTATGGAGCCGCTTTTTTTCGTCATATTTTCAAATCGTCTTCAGTTTGGCTTCAATGAAATCAGCCCGATATTCCTCCGGCAGTTTCTGTTTGAAGTCCTCCAGAATGCCTAGGGCCCGGGCCTCCTCCTCCTTGGCCTGTCCTGACATCCCCTTCTGCTGGTCCAGCCTTCCCGTGTGCCAAGCCACCCTGTAAAGCAGATCCGGGGAGCCGGTCTTTGCGGCTATCTCAGCCGAATCCTTCAGAAAATCCTCAGCCTGGCGGATATAGATCGGAAGAGCGTCGTGTAGGGAAAGAGTGTAGATCTCGGTGG
>CALGNM010000279.1 GCA_937958665.1 uncultured bacterium
CGACCCCCGAGATCTACACTCTTTCCCTACACGACGCTCTTCCGATCTCGGCTTGATTCCCTCAAGGATTACCATCAGCAAACGGCGGCCTTGTTGCTAAGCCGCCGCTGGTAGGAACCAGCCGGCTCCCAATGGACTCTAACGATTATATACCATCAACACCGATTGCATTTTGTTGATTATCAATGCCTTGGGACATAATATTGGCGGGGAAAATCATGTGACAGGAACCGGAACTTTTAGGATACAGCCATACTCTAACCTATCAGACCACCATATATGCCGGATAACGACAGGCCCGATTTTCAACAGGTGCTGGACAAGCATGGCGGTAAATTATTCAATCTGATGCTGAGGTTGACCGGCAATTATCATTGGGCCCAAGACCTGACCCAGGATGTTCTCCTGATAGCCTTCCGGGAATATGAGAAATTCCGGGGGGAATCGGATGTCTTCACCTGGATTTACCGCATAGCCATCAACCATCACCGGCGCCAAGCCAAAAAGCTGCGGCTAAAAAATTGGCTGGGTTTGGATGATGTGCCGGCCGAAACCATGGCCACCGAACTGGCCGACCCGGCCGAGAAAGACCAGCAGAGTTTCCGGGTGGCCCGGGCAGTCTCGGAGTTGCCCGATGAATTCAGGGAGTCGGTGGTTCTCCACTACTTCCAGGACCAAAGCTGCGAACAGATAGCCCGGATACTGGACTGCTCGACGGGAACCGTCAAGTCCCGCCTGTGGCGGGGAAGGAAGATACTGGCCCAGAAACTGGAGGGATTCATATCCGAAACCGGAGTGTGAGATGAGCTGCAAGAGAATCGAAGATTTCATGAGGGACAACCCCGGTATAGAGCTGCCGGAGCTGTTGCGGGCCCATACCCGCAGCTGTCCCGATTGCCAGAAATTGCTGCAACAGCAGCTGGCCCTAGAGGCTATGCTCCGGGCTATGCCTCGGGCCGGCCTACCGCCCTACCTGGCAACCTTAACCGACCGCCAAGCACCAAAAGCATTCGGAAGTCTTTGGCCGTCGTTGGCCCCGGCTATGGCCCTGGGGCTGGCCCTGGCGGTGATGCTGATAAATTTTCCCGCCCCTCCGACCGTCGATCCGGCCCGTCCCTCACTGCCGGAAGCGGTGACGGCCCACAATGTACCCGGGGTTGAACGCACCCTGCCCGCTGCCAAACCGGCCGAGATATATCCGGTCTGGCCGCCTGATGGCCAGGCCATCGATCCCGAGGACATGACCATAATGGTTTCCATCTATCCCCGGCAGCAGGGGGAGGTGAAGCTGCTGCTAAACGGCGCCGACGTCACCGCATCATCCACCATCGGCCAGCAGCATATCTCATTCAACCCGGCCGACCTGAAACCGGGGGAACACCAGGTCCGGGTCTTGTTACAACAGCCGGACGGCAGTATCAGCTCAACCAGCTGGAGTTTCTATCTGCTGGAGGAACTATCATGAAGAACTTTATTATACTTCTTTGCTGCCTGATGGTGTCCACCCTGGCGGCTTGGGGCCTGCAGATATCCCCCAATCCGGCCCGGCTTGGGCCAGGGGAATTGGTTTTTTTCTCGGCCCAAGGGGCCGAATCCGGAGCCAGCCTGAACTGGGAGGTGATCCCGGCAGAACTGGGAAAGATAAGCCCCACCGGTCAGTTCACTGCCTCAGCCAATGCCGGGCAGGGAATGGTGAGGGTCATTGCCAAGGGAAGGGACGGCCGGACGGCCTTGGGGCACGCCTTGATCAAGATTGAGGCCGGGAGAACCGCCCGTTTGAAATTGGAGGTCACACCGGCCGGATCTGAACTTCGGCTCGGAGAGCGGGTCCGATTCACCTGCCAGGCCCTGACTCCGGAGGGGACACCCATTGACAGCCCGGCCATTATTTGGCAGGTGGTGCCTGACAAGCTGGGCAGCATCGACCGGCAGGGGAACTTCACCCCGCTGACAACTGGTCAGGGAAGAGTGGTGGCCCGGGTCGCCGGCCCCAATTCCAAGGGCGTGGGACAGACCGGGATACTGGTGCTGGAGGAGGAACAGCCCTTGTTGGTGGAATTGACCCCGGCCAGGATAAAGTTGGCCCCGGGAGCTTCGGCCAAGGTCACCACCCAGGTCCGGGACGCATCGGACCAGCCGGTCGAGGCCAAAATCAAGTACAGCCTGTCTCCATCCACCCTGGGGGAAATAGATGAGGACGGAAACTTCACCGCCGGGCCGACAGCCGGTCCCGGGCTGATCAAGGCCCAGGTTGTCTCGGGAAACCGGCGGGGCTCCGGTCGGGCCATGGTGGTGATCGAGCCCCTACGCCGTCAATACTCGGTCCGTCTCAAGCCGCGCCAAGCCACGGTGGAGGCCGGCACCAGCCTGCAGCTTGAACTGGAGGTGCGGGACCAGGATGGCCGGGAGGCCAATCAAAGGTCCATCGACTGGAAGCTGATACCCCAGGATATCGGGACCATCACCCCACAGGGGCTGTTCACCGCCGGGGAGAGGACAGGATTCGGCCGAATCGTGGCTAGCCTGTCAGAAGGCGATGCCCGGGGACAGGATGCCGTCACGGTAAGGATAATCAGCCGCAGCCGGAATCAGGTCCGGATCAGCCCCGCCAAGTCGGGCTTGAAGCCCGGGCAGATGATCCAGTTCACGGCCAGGATTTCCGACGGACCGGGCCGGGCCGGGGAGGATGCCCGGGTGCGGTGGTCGGTGTCCCCCTCTGGCTTGGGAACCATCACCCAGCAGGGGCTGTTCACCGCCGGTTCCTTTACCGGGAGCGGCATGGTGGTGGCGGAGGTCCCCCCCGAGCTGGGCGGCGGCTGGGCGGCGGCCCCGGTCACCATCAGCAGCTATCAGTTGAAGCTGAATGCCCCTCCCAACCAGTACAATATCCACAGCGGGGAACAGGTGCTGTTCACCGCTACCCTGCGGGATGCTAACGGCAACGACCTCTCAGGCTCGGCCGAATTCGATTGGGAGATCAGGACCTCAGTCCAGAATTTCGGAAACATCGATCGCAGCACCGGCCTGTTTCGGGCCGGACAGCCGGTCAAACTGCCGGCCGAGGGGTATGTGACGGTCAGGGCTAGACTGAACGGCCAGCCGGCCGGGGCCGACGGCATAAAGATAGTGGTTAGGTGAGTCAGAAGTTTGGCAGGAAATAAAAACGCCCCCTGAAAAAGGGGGCGTTTTTATTTCCCATTATTTGGACTTGGCTGGCGCCTTCCTTTTTCTGACGGCCTTGCCTGGTTTTGCCTTGGGGGCTTCTTCCGTCTCAGCCTGAATAACGGCTTTCTCCTCAGGGGCCGGGCAGGCTTCATCGTCCTTGGTTTCGAAGATGTTCCTTTGGTCTCGCTTCATGACGATTATGCCGTAGATGATGGTCTGGCCCGTGACGAAAACGCTCAGACCGTAGGACAGCACCAACAGCCTGACTACATTCAGGGACATGCCCAGCAGAAAGGCCGACAGCTGCCCCGACCAATTAAGCTCCGGGGTCGCCAACAGTCCGGAGGGTAACCCGGCGGCCCAAGGGCACTGGGCGGCCGCCCCGGCCAGACAGTTCAGAGCCAAAGGGGGAGTGTATAGATTGAAGGCCGCAATGGCCAGCTCGGCGAACTTGCCGCCCATCGACCCGGCCAACACCTGGTAGGCAAAGCCCAGGGCCGCGATGGCGAAAGAGGCCAGAATCATGGTGGCTGCTCCGGCCAGCAGTTTCAGCAGCCCGGTATACACCACCAGCCGCCACGGTTGGGAGGTGATGGAGGAAAAGACCTCGAAAAGGTTGTCAAAGGAATCGCCCTGGGTGGCCCCGGATATCACCGGGGAGAAAAACAGCCCCACCGCCAGCGAGACCATCAGGAAGATTGCGAACAAACAAACCAGGAAGGCTGGCAGGGCCAGCAGGGCCACCCCAAGCTCTCCCAGCACCGGAATCCTCCCCCACCAGCCTAGAAGCACCCCACCAAAAACTATCAGTATCAGGAAAGAGCCGATTACCGCCGTACCCCCCAGAATGGACTTCCAGTGCCGCCCGATATGCCCGAAGGCTCCCTTGACCTCAAAAAATTCATTGCCCTTGAGCTGTTCAGCGGCCAACCGGGCTACTGCCGAAGAAAATAGGATGTACGCCAGCAATCCCCCCGCCACCCCCAGCGTCCACAACAGCCAAGGCCACAGCCCGGCCCCCGGCCAGGGAGCGGCCGGCAACAGGCCGAAGATGGTCCAGGTCTCGGCCAAGCTCTTGCCTGAGGCCAGGTGGGCCAGGTAGCCGAAAACCCCGTAGATTACCAGCCCGCAGGTCAGCCCCCAGAACATCACCCACATCTTTTTGGGCGACAGGCCCAACCGGACGGCCCGAAAAACATCGCGGTAGTCAAAATACATCTTCAGCATGGATCGTTCCTCCCCTTTTATCTTTATGGCCCGACAGATCTAATCAGCTGAGATAATCGATCAGGATCTTGCAGATGTGGTCCTCTATCCGCCGAGCCAGCTTGGCCCGGTTAGTATTGTTGACCATGATCGAGAAGGCGAACATCTTTCCGTTCTTGGCGGTCAGATAGCCCGATAGGGCCGATACTCCACCGATAGATCCGGTCTTGGCGTACACCCGGCCACAGAAGTCGGGCTGGGAGAACCTCCCCTGCAGGGTGCCGTCTATACCTCCGATGGACAATGAACGGTAGAACACATCCCAGTAGGGCTGTTCGTACATGTATTTCAGCAGGTTGACCACCTGATAGGGGGAAACCTCATTGCGGCGCGACAGCCCGCTGCCATCGTAAAGATCTATCTCCCCCAGGCCCATCCGGTTGATTATATCCCGCTCGGCCAGCGACCCCTGCTCCCTACTCCCCTCGCCGTCCACCTCGGCCCCAATGGTCTGCAGCAGCGACTCGGCATACAGATTGTGGCTCTTCTTGTTGATCACCTTGATGATCTCGGACAGCGGCTCGGAGTAGTGGACATACAGCAGGGTGGTGTTGTACTCCCGTACCGGGTCCTGCGTCCGGCTGGCCCGGGCCTCGCCCTGCAGGACCACCCCCCGCTGCTCCAGCAGGGCAGCCAGGATTCGGGCCACGTGACTCTCCGGCTCCTTGGCTATGAAGGTCTGGCGGCTGGTAGCCCCGACGGCCAGGGTGCCGGTGATTCTGAGAGTGGCCCCGTCAAAAGAGGCATAGGCCTTGCCGTTGTTGTAAACCCGGCGGGTCTTGGTGCTGTAGCTGCCGTCCTTGTTCTTGACCTTCTTCTCCACCGTCCGATAGCCTCCGGCTATGGTCCGGCTCAGGTTTTTGACGCTGATGGCCATCGGAGGATCAGTCTGCACCATCACCGGTTTTCCCACTCTTCCCCCCTTGAGGGTCACCACCACTACGTTCTCCCGGAAGGATAGGCCCGATAGCCTCCAGGCCAGACGCTTTTTGGGGCGGACCAGCTTGTTGGCGGAGCGGGGGATGATGGACACCAGCTTCTCCGGTACGAAGTCCCCCTGGTCGCCCACCAGGTCTCCTTCGATCCGGGTAATTCCCATTTCCTTGATGTTGTCCGCCCACTGCTCGATATAGTCCAGCTCGTTGATGGTGGGATCGCCCGACCCTCTGATCAGCAAGTCACCCTGCAACACTCCGGCCGAATCGATTGGACCGCAGGCATAGATCTCGGTCTGGTAGCTGTATTCCGGCCCCAGTTTCTCCAAGGCGGCGGCGGTGGTGAACAGCTTGGTGTTGGAAGCCGGAATGAATCGGGAATGGGAGTTATGCTGGTAGACCAGCGTGCCGTCATCCAGCGACAATACCGCCACCCCCCAGCGCCCCACCCGCTTCAGGTTCTTGTCCAGTAGTCGGTCCAAGTCCTCCTGGACATCTCCGGTGGGCTTGGCCAGATACAAGACATTGCTGGACCGCTTGGCCTTCTTTTTACTCTTGGCCGGGACTGCCCCGTTGGAAGCCGCCGCCAGCATCAGAAAAGCCAGCAGGGATGATGTGAACACTGTGTATTTTCGCATTGTCAGGCGGTCCCTAAAAACAGATAGGGTTTCCAGCTATCCTCCGGCTGATGAATGGAATATTGTATGAACGACAAGTAGTGGGGACGGCGGGGTTTGCGGATCAGGGTCATCCGGGCCTGTTTCAGGCTGCGGTTGGCCTTCTTGTTATTGCAGGCCGAGCAGGCGCTGACCAGGTTCTCCCAGCTGTCCTCCCCCCCCTGGCATTTGGGCACCAAATGGTCTATGGTCAGCTGGCCCCGGCTGGTCCCGCAATACTGGCAGACATGGCGATCCCGCCTCAGGATATTTTGCTTGGAGAGCTTCACCTCCAGCCGCAGGGGCCGGATAAATCCATCCAGCCGAACCACGCTGGGCAGGGCAAACCGTTTCCGGACCCCGATGGCGAAGCAATCACTGTTCTCCACCACCTCGGCCTTGCCCAACAACAGAAGGACCAGGGCCCGCCTGGCGTTGCATACCAGCAGGGGCTCGTAGTTCTGGTTGAGCACCAACACCTGGCGCCCCAAACTGCCATTTTGGGTTAACGGGCTAGCGGTTGGATTTCCTTGTGGCTGAAGTTGATCTTGTGGGTGTACATCGGGAAATACAGTTCCACGGTGTATTGGATGGAGATGGTAAAACTATTGCCGGGGTCCCGGACCATATTATCCAAAAAATATTGCCGGGCTCCCTCCAGGTATTCCTTTTTCTGCTCCTCGCTCTCCGGCCGGTAAACATAGAGCTTTCCCTGCTCGTCCTCCACCCGGTAGAAGTAATCGCCCACCAGCGGCAGCTTGTCATCCAGAGCGTTCTCAGCCAGGGCCCGGGCAATGGTGTCATCGGCCTCATTGAAGGCGTTCTCGGCCGCCTCCTTCATCTTCCCCTTGATGTGGTAGTAACGGATGTAGGGGATGCTGATGGCGATGGCCATGTAGACCAAAAATCCGATGGCCAGATAGATTAAGGGCTTGACGATCCGGGGCATACCTGCTTCTCCTTAAAAAAGAGCACAAGCGACTGCTTGTGCTCAATTCTCTGACGCTTGCCGAACAGTTGCTTCGGCATTTCACTGCAAATCGATCGACTGAGCAAGCATCCGTATCTGGTGGACCTGAGGGGGTTCGAACCCCTGACCTCCTGACTGCCAGTCAGGCGCGCTACCAAAACTGCGCCACAGGCCCGTATTTTCATCTGGTTCCGCGGCCCACATTGAACGGCCAAACGGGCAACCACATCGTTGCAATTTTATCAGATAATACTGCCGATGTCAATAGCTTGCTGGGCATTGCCCGGCCAGGCTGTCGGGCTAGAAGAAGATCCGGGCCCCCAATCCTCCCTGAATATCGAATCCAGTCTCCGGGACCAGCCCCAGAGTGGGAGCCAGCTCCAGGAAGATGTCCACCGGAGCTTCGGGGAAGATGTACTCCAGGCCAGCCACCCCCCTGACCCCCAGGTTGAAGCTCTTGTCATAATGGGCCCGGTTGCCAGACCATAGGGTGCCGCCCACCCCGAAATAGAATGGCAGCTGGCCCCGTTCCACCGGGATAAGGGAGAAATCGTGCCACAGGTAGTCGGCATGCACCCGGAGATAGCCATCGTCTATGAACGACCAGGCTACTGCCCCATCCCAGGCCCGGCTGTCCCCCTGCCATAACTTCCAGGAAAGCCCGGTGGGTTCGCCCACTATCAGGCCCAGCCCGAAGTTCCCTCCCCCCTTGACTGGACCGCCGGCCCAAACTGCTGGACTCAGAACCAGGACCAAGACACCTATCATCAGGATTCTCTTCATCGCTCCACCATATTTAATTTTGGGTTAAAGGAATTTAACATCCTGTACCGCCCGATTGACCACGAACACCTTTTCGGTGTTGGACCGCTTGTCGGCCGGAAACAGAAAGAAGCCCCGGCGGTTGGGCATGTACATCTCGGCGATACCGGTCAGCTTCTCTCCGTCTAAAAAGGTTACCTCCATCTTCTTGCAGCTGACCGGGCAGGCTCCGTCAAACTCGGTCCGCTCATCATAATCGCGGTTGCCCATGAAGTCCTTGACGAAGAACACAGCCTTCAGCTGCTCTATCCTGACCTCGGAGACGGCGGTGGGGTCGTCGATGGATGACAGGTGGAAGGCCTCCTTGTTCATGGAGAAGTCAAGGGTATGCCCCTTGACCACCCGGCCGTCCAGGTAGCGGGCCACCAGTTTTCTTTCCTGCATGGCTGACCCTCCGGTTCTGGTTTATTCCCTGCGGCGGTTCCCTTCCCTCCGGTCGCTGGCTCTCCTCTCAGCGCCACTGCCGGTCCGAAAAGCGCCTGGCATCCGGCGTCTCTCTCCCCGGCGCCGTTCTCCCACCCTCCGATCATGGGGCATCTGGCTTAGCTTCAGCATGGCAACCTCCTCCTGGTTAAAGGTTTTCTACTGCTATCCGGGCTTGTCCGGCTTAAGCCATGCCATTAACAGCCCACCGGCCCTATCCCAGCCGCTGGCGTTTGTGGAGGTAGTGCAACAGGGCCCGGTCGTAGGCCTGGCCGGTATCCAGGGAAACGTAATCAATCAAGCTGAGGCGGCACTCCCTGGCCAACTGGCTCCTCCAGGCCTCCAGGTGCCTGCGGTATTCCTTCCCGGCCGCTTGGCAGTCCAGCCGGACCTCCTCGCCGCTCTCCAGATCCCGAAAACAGGCCGGGCCCGAGAAAGGCCACTCCACCTCATCCCGGTCCAGCAGGTGGAACAGCAGGACCTCGTGTTTAAGATGCCGGAAATGCTTGAGGGCCCTGGTCACCTGCCGGGAGCCGTCCCACAGGTCGGAAATCAGGACAATCAATCCCCGACGCTTGAGGTGGCCAGCCAGCCCGGAGAAGACCATTTCGAAATCGGTTCCCCCACCCGGTTGCTCGGCCTCCATCCGCTCCAGCAAATGCCGCCAATGGGACCGCCGGGAACTGGGAGCCAGGTAGCTCTTCAAACCTGGCCCGAAAGTGGCCAATCCCACCGCATCATGCTGGTTAAGCAGCAGCAGGGACAGGGCGGCGGCCAGGCAGATGCCGTATTGGTGCTTGGTGGGTCCGCTCCTATGATAGCCCATCGATGAGGAGCTGTCAAGCAAAATATAGGCTTTGAGGTTGGTCTCCTCCTCGAACTCCTTGACATAGTACCGGTCACTGCGTGCCAGGGCCTTCCAGTCCAGCCGCTTGATCTCGTCGCCCGGCATATAGGAGCGGTATTCGGCAAATTCCACCGAGAACCCATGGTAGGGGCTGCGGTGCAGGCCGGCCAAAAACCCCTCCACCACCAGCCGGGCCCTCAGGTCCAAGCCCTTGAGCTGGGCTAAAAACTCAGGGGACAGGGAGTCCCGGACGGGCCTGTCCTGGACCATCAATTCCTCTCCGCCTTCCTCTGTCGGAAGACCATCCCGGCCGCCAGCAGGCTGAGGGCCGCCAGCAGCACCCCGCACCAGAACAGGGTCACCCGCTCGTGGTTGGTGGTGCCCAGCCGGGGCAGGACGATCTGGGCCAGAAATCCAAACAGCAGCGAGCTGAGCATGAATCCTCCGTTGAGGATGAAGTCCCGCCCCGAGAAGATGCGACCCCACAGGTTGCCGGGGGCGGCCTCATGCAGCAGGGTGTCCTGGGCCACCATCACCGGAGACAGGAAGACCCCCAACATCAAGCCCACCGGCAGCAGCTGCCAGTAGTGGCCGCCCAAGGCCAGCAGGCAAACCATCAGGCCCACTCCCAGCAGACCGAGATCGGAAGAGCACACGTCTGAACTCCAGTCACCGAATACGAT
>CALGNM010000280.1 GCA_937958665.1 uncultured bacterium
CCACCGAGATCTACACTCTTTCCCTACACGACGCTCTTCCGATCTCCCCGCTCTGTTAACACGTCGAAGACGGACATAAATAGACCTCAGATATTTGTGCGAAAATAAGGATACCATTTTTGGCCGGCAAATGCAAACGGAAAAGCCCCGCCACCAGAGGGGGGTGCTGATGATACATGGATTCCCGCTTTCGCGGGAATGACAATCGGGAAGGCATATCATGTCCCGCGCAGGGTAGCAACCAAGTCGACGTGGATTCCCTCCTCCGTGGGAATGATAGGGAAGTCCGAAACGATGCCCCCATGTCATACTCACGGAAGCGAGTATCCAGGCCTTATGGATTCCCCTTTTCAGGGGAATGACAATCGGGAGGGCCTGTCATGCCGGCGCAGGGGGAGCATCCAGATCGGCGGGGATTCCCTCTTGCGAGGGAATGACAGGGGAGATGAAAGCCCATTTGTCATACTTGCTAAAGCGAGCAGCCGAACCTCATGGATTCCCGGTCAGGCCGGGAATGACAAGAAAGCCCTAAACGATTCCCCATGTCATACTCACGGAAGCGAGTATCCAGGCCTTATGGATTCCCGCTTTCGCGGGAATGACAGGAACGGTGGACCCGGGGTCGACAGTAAAAGAAAGCCCTTCCCTTCCGGGAGGGGCTTTTCGCAGCCTTGTAAATCAGTGTATGTAGACCATTTTCCGGGTAAGGCTCTGTCCCCCGGCCTGCAGGCGGAAGAGGTAGACCCCGGCCGAGACCCTCTGCCCCCGGCCATCCCGGCCGTCCCAGACTGCCCGGTAATATCCCGGGGCCATCCTTTGGTCGACCAGCACTTTTATCAGCTGTCCGGCGATATTATAAATCTTCAAGCTGACATACGAAGGGGCTCCGCCCACCTGATAGAAGATGCTGGTGCCCGCCAGGGAGAAGGGGTTGGGGTGGTTTTGTAAAAGGTAAGGACGGCCGTCGTCCGGCACCTCGGGGGTCAGGATGAAGGTGGCCACCGCCCCTTCGGCCGGAGTGGTGGGCCCGGAGCAGCGTACCGTCCAGACATCCCCGGTGCGGGGACGCACCGACCACAGGGTGGACATGTTGCGCAGGGTGCCGCCGTTCCTCCGGTTGAAGTAGACCTGGATGCCGCAGATGTACATCCCCACCCGGCCCAGGTTCAGGCTGTCGGCGTAGGCCAGGCCGGCGGTGGCCGCCGGGTTGAAGCACCAGGAGGACTGGGTCATGTTGGCCTTGGTCACCCCCGCCTCCAGCGGAACCTCCACGTTGTTGGTGATGTCCCAGACCTGGGCGGTCAGGATCGTGCCCGAGGGGTTGGTGCCCACCGTGCCCGAGCTGTCCTGCCACCGGATCTCGAAGTCCGAGCCCCGCCACATCCAGGCGTTGGCATTGGCGGCGAAGGTGGTGTTCAGCGAGCCGTAGGCCTGGGCGAAGATGCTGTCGGCCGGGTAGCTCCCGGTGACGTTGACCGTGTCCACCACCGCCCGGCTGTTGTTGTAGCAAAGGTAGGGCTGGAAGGCCAGCCCCCCGAAGGGAAGCTGGTCGCGGGGCGACCCGTAGAACTCCACCTCATAATAGGGGAAACCGGAGGGATACCGGTGGCCGGGGATCAATTCGGCTGAGTCCAACAGGGCCCCGGAGGAGCCGTACAGGAAACCCCGGTAGGTCGGATAGTTGACCCCGCCGCTGGTGAATTTGGACATCGGCCCCCAGCGCAGTTTAAAGCTGTCGCGCCCGACGGCCCGGGGCGACAGGACTGTCAGGCCCGACAGGTAATCCAGCGCCCCGCCGCAGCGGCTGTCGGAGCCGCCCTCCACCCGGATGGAGACATGGGGCGGCAGGTAGCCCAAGGGTTTTTTCCAGGGGACGGCGGCCACGGCATTGGCCCGGGGGTCGCTAGCCAGGCTCGACGGGCTCTGCCGGGTGAAGCAGGAGTGGGGCTGGTAGTCGTAGGCCGAGAGGCCGTAGTAGTAGGTCCGGCCGTTGGTCAGGCCGTCGTCCACCAGGCCGTAGATCAGGCCCCGGTCGGTGCCGATGGTGTCGTAGGCCGGCAGGTAGTAGGTGGTGTCCACTGTGTAGTAGGCGTTCTGCCGGGCGCTGGGGACTATCTGGATCCCGTCGGCCCGGTCGAAGAAATATCCGCCGGCCCCGGAGCTGCCACGATGGAACCCGCCCAAGGGGGTCCGCCGGTCGGGGCGGTTCAGGTCCGCCGGGCTGTCGGCCCGGTAGACAAGGTAGCCCTGGAAGTCGTAGGGCCGGTAGAGCCGTTTCTGGCTGTAGCGGGCGGCCATGGTGTCGGTGCCGCCCGCCGGGTTGGCCCCGTCCCGGGCGATGAGGGTCCAGGTGGCCGGCCCGGTCTTGATCTGGAAGGAGTCCACCAGCAGCCGGGCCGAGTCCGGCAGGTAGCTCCAGGTGCCCCGGAAGTAGTAGTGCCAGGCCGCGCTGTCCGGCATCGCCGACCACCAGGCATCGGGGGAGGTCTCGGCCGTCCTGTCCCAGGACAGATAGACCCGGCCGTCGCCCGGGGTGGCGGTCAGAGTGGGGGCCCGGGGCGGGGCGGCCAGCTGGAAGCCGTTGTCGTAAATTACCTGGGCCACGTCCGAGCAGGACTTGAGGGCCGTGGTGTCCAGGGAGCCGATCACCCCGATGCAGGTGGTGGCCGTGGAGTCGGGCTTCAGCAGGAACGGCCCGCTGGACATCAGGAACCGCTTGTCCCCCGGCTCGTCGGCCCCCCACTCGTCGTAGGCGTCCCAGCCCCAGTTCCAGTAGTTGACGCCCATCATCTCCCGGTAGCGCTCCCCGTCGGTCTTGGGGTCCTGGTCGATGCTGAAGATCTTGAAGGCGGTCAGGCCCAGGGGCTGGCCCGGCGGGATGACATGGGGGAACTGGTTGTCCAGCACCCGGACGGTGTCGCCGGTGTTGTTGATGGGGCTCTCGAAGTACCTAAAGCCCACCACCCCGGTCAGGTCCCAGCCGGGCTCGGGGCTGGTCTGGAACTGGATGGCCAGGTTGCGGGTGTAGTCGAAGGTGGTCCGGTCGTTGGAATACGTGTAGGCTTCGTTGCCGATGTCGCAGTCGGCGGCCGGCCCCAGGTAGACATTCCGCAAAAGTCTCCCGGAGATGTTCTTGACCCGGAAATAGAAGAAGACGATGTCCCGGTTGTCGGCGTAGTTCCAGGCGTAGGAGAACTGCTCCACCATCACCTTCAGACAGCTGTCGCCGCTGGTGGTGAACTGGGGGTTGCCGTCCCAGTAGCGGCACCAGCTGTCCTGGTCGGAGCGGATCACCTTCAGGCCGTTCTCCACCACCGGCCATTCCTCCCGGTCGGCCGGGTCGGTGGACAGATAGATCCGGATGCCGGGGTCATAATACCAGGTATAGGGGTAGGGGGAGAACTCCGAGCTCCCGTTGTTTAGGTTATAGCCCACCGCTACGGCGGTGTCCCCGGAGCCCAGGATGGCCCCGATCCACAGCCCGGCCCCGTAGATGTAGCCGTGGGCCGGGTTGCGCCAAGAGCCGCCGAAGCTCGTCTGGGGATCAACGAAGGGGCCACGGTTGGTGGTGTAGATCCTCCAGGCGTTGACATCCAGCACCCGGGTGGAAAATACCTTGGCGGGGGGAGGGGCCGGGCCAGCGGTCCGGGCCCAAAGGGGGGTGGCGGCCAGCCAGGCCGCGGCGAACAGGGCAAAAAGGCGGACAGGCATATCGCTCTTCAATGTTTTTTTTGGGGGACGTTGGGCTTGACGTAAATATTAGCACCCGGCGGGGGGGGGTGTCAAGGGGAAAGTTGGCCAGCCGGGGCGGGCGGGGTTTCGGGGGCTGGTTTCCCTCTTGCGAGGGAATGATAAGAGGGAGGGCCTGTCATGCCCACACAGGGAGGCATCCAGGTCAGCGTGGATTCCCGGTCAAGCCGGGAATGACAATACCCGAGGTTACTGCCCCATGTCATACACACGAAAGCGAGTATCCCAGCCTTATGGATTCCCCTTTACAGGGGAATGACAAGGAAGCCCGAAACGATTCCCCCATGCCATACTCGCGGAACATGTCCTCATGAAAACGATTAGTGAGTATTCCTGCTTTTATGGATTCCCGGTCAGGCCGGGAATGACAATACCCGAGGTTACTGCCCCATGTCATACTCACGCACGTGGGTATCCAGGCCTTTTGGATTCCCGCTTTCGCGGGAATGACGGGAGAGTCGGGCCCGGAATCTCCACTAAACTAAAAGCCCCTCCCGAAAGGGAGGGGCCTGAATCCTCGGTCCGCTTTTATTTGATCCCCAGGTCGGTCTTGATCTGGGCGGCGGCGTTCTGGATGGCGGTGCCGGTGTTGAAGGCATCGATCAAGATCGGAAGAGCGTCGTGTAGGGAAAGAGTGTAGATCTCGGTG
>CALGNM010000281.1 GCA_937958665.1 uncultured bacterium
TACTTCAAGCCCAAAATCACCTAAAAGTTAGTGGCTGAATTGCGACTATACCCATTTGTTTCTGTATTCCAACAGCACCATATGGATCGGCAGGGTGTGCCGCCAGCCGGTGCCTTTGATTATCTTCCGGTACCAGGGGTGGCGGGGGAAGACCATCTCCAGGGTCTTTCCCGCCAGCAGGCCGCCCAGCCGGCGGGCCTCCCGCAGCACCAGACGCAGGGTTTGGGGGTCGCGGGCCACGGTGTTGCCGAAGGTGACGTATTTCTTGTCCTGTGACTGTATCAGCATGGTCACCCCGGACAAACCCTGTTGATCGAAATACACCCAAACCCGCCTCTCCCTGATCAGCCGTTGCAGCAGAGGCTGATCCAGGGTCATGGCCTTCCAACCCTCCAGGTAAAAGCCCTTCCAAAGCCTGGAGCGGCTGTCCCTTTTCAACAGACGCATGATCTCCCCGGCATCGGACGGCCGGGCCGGCACCAGTTTGGTCTCATCTGATTTAGGGGCCTTGCACCACATCTCGTCGTAAGCGTTGATGATCCTCATGCCCTTGGACTTGCCCAGATGAATGGAGATCTTGTTGTATGATCCGGTGGCATAGCGGATGTACTTTGGCTTGAAAGACAGGGCCTTGGCCCAGGTGAAGTCCTGGATGGCCCTGCCCACCCCATGGCCCCGAAAGGTGGGATCCACCCGCAAGCCCTCCAGCCACAGCTCGCCCGGCCGGTGCTCGGTGATCTTGCCCAGCCCGATGGCGGTGCCGTGCAGGTCGGCCACGAAGAAATACCCCCGCCGCTCCTTCAACCACTGGCCCCATACCTCCGGGATATAGTCCCCCCACCGTCCGAAGGTCTTCTGGCAGAAATCGAATACCGTCGCCTGATCCGAGGGCCTAGCCCTGCGGAATCTTACTTCATCGATCTCGAAATATTTTCTTTTCTTCATCGTTCATCTCCAATTCGTTCCCGATTTGCCTTCATCCCTGGTCCTGGGCTGGCAATTCGGATTAACTGCCTGCACTTTCCACCTTGCTCCAGGGGGTGAAGCCATGCCCCAGCACCTCCTTGGCGTCGGTCACCACCATGAAGGCCTTGGGGTCGAGGGCCTTGACGATCTCCCTAAGCTGGGCCAGTTCCTTGCGGCTGACCACGCAGAACAGGATGGTGCGTTCGGTGCCCTTATAGAATCCCTTGCCCACCCACAAGGTCCCGCCCCGGTCCATGCCCAGCACCACCTCGCCCCGGATCAGCTCATAATGGTCGGATATGATGTAGGCCGCCTTGTTGTAGGACGGGCCCTCCAGGATCAGGTCCAGGATGCGGCTGGAGACATACAGGGTGGTGAACCCCAGCAGGGCCAGGTCCACCTTCTTGAAGGTCAGCCCGGCCAGGGCGATGATGAAGAAGTCCACGATCATGATGCCCAGTCCCGGGGTGGCATTGGTGTGCTTGGCCAGTATCTGGGCCACGATGTCCGACCCCCCGGTGGTGGCCTGGTGCCGGAAGACCAACCCCAGGCCCAGCCCCAGCAGCACCGCCCCGTAGATCGAGGCCAGGATGGTGTTCTGGGTGGCGGCTTTCAAATGCCAGGTGGCCTGGAAGAAATCCGTCAGGAATGAGGCCATGAACACCGCATAGATGGTTTGGAAACCGAACTTCTTGCCGAACTCCATCAGCCCCCAGATGAACAGCGGGATATTGATCACGAAGATCATGGTGCCCACCGGCAGCTTGAACAGATAGTGGAAGATCACCGCCAGACCGGCCGCCCCGCCGGCCGCAATATTGTGGGGCACCAGGAACAGGTCGTAGGACAGGGCCATCAGGGCCGCCCCTAAGGTGATCACAAAGAAGTCCCAGATTACCTTGGGCAGCCGGGGCTTGATGATGATTCGCCTGATGTTGATGTCCATCTGCTATCCTGTGAATGCTGCCATTGCCGCGGCAAATATATTTCGCAATGGCACCTTGTGTTTGCGGGCGGCTGCCAGGCACGAAGAATATTCCGGCTGGATTTTTTTCTCTCCGCCGGCCAGCTCCGCCACCTTGCCTTCGATAAGGCCGTACCTGGTCTTTACCTTGATCACCTTCCGAGAAAGAATATATCGTTCAACCGTTGTGCGCCTGATGCCCAGGGTGGTGGTCTCTTGCATGATGATGTCCACGGCCTTCTTTTCATGGGACGAATCGACCAGCACCGAAAGCATCACCGCCGGGCGGTCCTTTTTCATCTGGATAGGCGTGAAATAGACATCGCAGGCACCGGCGGCCAGAAGCAGCTCCATCAGGTATCCGCAGATCTGCGGGTTCATATCATCGATGTTGGTCTCCAGCAACACCATCCGGCCCGGGGAATTCCCCGATTCAGTATGCTCGCCGACCATGGCCCGCAGGATATTGGGCTCCGGCAGGTCTCGGGTCCCGGCGCCGTGGCCGACCGAGGCCAGCGTCATGGCCGGCAGGGGGCCGAAAGACTCCGCCAGGCAGACCATCAGCAGCGCTCCGGTGGGAGTCACCAATTCCCCCGACAGATGGTTCTGATAAATTGAGGCCTTCTTCAACAGCAGGGCGGTGGCCGGAGCCGGAACCGGCAACACCCCATGGCGGCACTTGACGGTCCCCTTCCCGACATTGAGCGGGGAGCAGAATACCTTTTCGACCCCCAGGTCGTCCAAGGCCAGCATGGTCCCGGCGATGTCGATGATGCTGTCGATGGCCCCCACCTCGTGGAAATGGACCCGGGTGACCGTGGTCCGGTGCACCCGGGCCTCGGCCCGGGCCAAGGTGGTGAACGCCTCAATGATCCTTTCTTCGACCGATGTTTTGTATTTTGCCCTTTTAACCAGCCGGATGATGTCGGACAGGTTCCTCTCCGGCTGCCCCTGGCAATCGACCACCAGGTGAAGCCCGCCCACCCCCTGCCGGGTTACCTGCTCGAATCGCATCTTCCAGCCCTTGACCGGGATCTTCTGCAACTGGCCGGCCACCATCCTCCGGTCCGCCCCGGCATCCAGCAACGAGGCCAGGATCATGTTGCCCGAGGCCCCGGTGGGGCAATCGAAGAAAACGGCCCTCATCGGCCACCGCCCTTGATGATGGCGGCCGCCAGGTAGCCGGCCCCGAATCCGTTGTCGATGCTAACCACCGACACCCCCGGGGAGCAGCTGTTGAGCATGGCCAGCAAGGCGGCGATGCCCCCGAAGCTGGCCCCATAGCCCACGCTGGTGGGCACGGCAATGACCGGACAGGCCAGCAGCCCGCTGACCACGCTGGGCAGGGCCCCCTCCATGCCGGCCACGGCCACCACCGCCCTGGCCCCCCGCAGGACCTCCAGCTTGTCCAGCAGCCGGTGCAAACCGGCCACTCCCACGTCCCACATCCGGACCACCCGGCTGCCCATGATCTCGGCGGTCAGGGCCGCCTCCTCGGCCACCGGGATGTCCGAGGTTCCGGCGGTCAGCACCACGGCATAAGGTCCTTCCTTCCGGGGATTGCCCTTAAGGCTGGAGATAATCCTGGCCTCCTGATGATAGGCTGCTCGGGGGCAAACCCGGCGAATCGCCCGAAAGTGGGCAGCATTGGCCCGGGTGGCCATCACCGGGCCGTGCTCCTGCATCTTCAGGAATATCCGGGCAGCCTGCAACGGCGTCTTGCCCTGGCAGAATATCACCTCCGGCATCCCCCGGCGCAGCGAGCGGTGGGTGTCGATGCTGGCGCAGCCGATGTCCCGGTAGGGCAGTTCCGCCAGTTTTTCCATAACCTGGCTTTGGGGGATCCTCCCCTTCCGGTATCGCTCAAGCAGTTGGGCGATTTTTTCTTTCTGCATGCTTCTTCCCGTTATCATAACAGCCTTTTTGGTACCCAGCCAGATCCAGGGTCACGAATCGGTAACCCTCCCGGCGCAGCGCTCCGACTATCCGATCCTTCGCCCGCCAAGCCCGGTTGAATTGCCGGGCCGGGATCTCTATTCTGGCCAGATCCCCATGGTGCCTTACTCTTAAGCTGGAGAAGCCCATTCCCCTCAAACCGGCCTCCGATCTTTCGATCCTCTCCAAGTCCTGGATTTTGATGGCCACCCCGTATGGTATCCTGGTAGCCAAGCAGGGATTTGAGGGGGCGTCCCAATTTGGCAAGCCCATCCTTCGGGCCAGCCGGCGGACCTCGGACTTGGCCAGCCCGGCCTCCGCCAGGGGGCTTCGGATGCCGAATTTTGCCGAGGCATCCCGGCCGGGGCGGAATTCTCCCATATCATCGGCGGTGCTCCCGTCGACCACCGCCCTTAGACCATGGCTCCGGGCGATTCGCCTGAGTCCCCCCCATAGCAGTGCCTTGCAGTGGAAGCAACGGTCCGGCGGGTTGGCCCTAAAGCGCCTGTCCTTCAACTCGCCGCTGGCAATCGTCTGATGTTTGATTCCCAGCTTCCGGGCTGTCGCCCGGGCGGCGGCAACCTCTGCCCTGGATCTGATGGCCGAGTCCGCAGTCACCGCCAAATATCTCCCATCCAGCACCCTCTTGGCCATTACCGCCAGAAAAGTGCTGTCTATTCCACCCGAATAAGCCACGGCTGCCGGACCCAAGTCTCGCAGAATCCGCTCCAGCCTCTGTAATTTGGCGCCGGGGGTCATTTCAGCGGCAGTTCTATGATCCGGCCGCTCATGTCGTCCAGCTCCACCACGGCGCAAGTGGCCTTGCCGGTGAGGTAGCCGCAGGCCTCGCCGGGGTTGACCACCAGGGTCCCCTCTTCGTAGATGTTCACCTGGTGGGTGTGCCCGTAGAGGATCAGGTCGTAATTGCCTGATTTGATCAGGCTGTCCAGACAGCGCGGCTCATGCATCATGCAGATGCTGCGTTCTCCGATATTCAGGTCATGAGGGCCGCCGTGGAGCTCGAACCCGGCCTCCTCGAAACGCTCCTTGAGGTAGACCTTCTCCCCGTCGTTGTTCCCGTAGACCCCTATCAGCCTCAACCGGGCCTTGGCGAATACCGGGACAATAAAGGGGGCCACGAAATCGCCGGCATGAAGGACGGTCTGCACCCCATCTTCGGCAAAGGCCTCACAGGCCTTCTGGCAGGCTTCCAGGTTATCATGGGTATCGGAGATCAGGCCTATCTTCATTTTCGTCTCCCTTCATCGGTCAGCTATCAGCCGGACGCTATCTCTGGCACCGGGGGCACCAGTAGGTCCCCCGTCCCCGGTAGGTATCCCTGACGATGGTCCCCCCGCACCTCCGGCATTTGCGGCCCTGCCGGTCGTATACCCGGTGCTTCACCTGGAACCAGCCTTTCTTGCCCTGCCCGTCCCGATAGGTATCCACCGAACTGCCCCGGGCGGCGATGGCTTCCTTAAGGACCCGGACAATCGCCCGATGAAGCTTCCCGATCTCGGCGCTGACCAAGCTATTGGCCGGCCTCTGTGGCAGAATGCCTGCCCGGTGCAGGGCCTCGGAGGCATAAATATTTCCCAGGCCGGCAATGACGGTCTGATCCAGCAAAAGGGGCTTGATCGGTCCTTTGCGCCAGGCCAGTCGTTCCCGCAGCACATCGGCACTGAATCCCTTCCCCAGCGGCTCCGGACCCATCTTTCGGATAGATGCCAATTTATGAGGGTTCCAGGTTATTTCGATGGCACCGAACTTCCTTTGATCGGAGAAAACCAACCTGCTCCCGTCGCGAAAATAAAAAATGACCCTGGCCGCCTTGGGCAGAGGATCACCTGGGGACTGGTGCTGAATGACCCCCGTCATTTTGAGGTGCACCACCAGGGCTAGCCCCCTGTCCATCATCATGATCAGGTATTTCCCCCTCCGGACGAAGCTGGCAAAGGAACGGCCTTTAACCAGCCGGGCAAGATCTTCCGGACCGCCCCCCTTGAGTGACCCGGGGTTGAGGACCTCGGCTCCGGACATGCTCCTTCCCCGGACCTGCCGGGCCAGGTCCCGGCGGACTGTCTCTACCTCCGGCAGTTCCGGCATGGTGTCAGCTGTTGCCTCCCAGGTTCTTCATCTCGTTCTCGAGGGCGTCCAGTTCGGCCAACAGATCATCAGCTTCGCTGAGAGTGCTTTCATTGCGGGCCATCATAGTCTGGTCCGGAGCGGTAACATCTGGCAGTACCAAATCCTGCCTGGGGGCCGGTATCTCAATGGCGATCTCCGACACGGTCGGAGGCTCCCCGGGGAAGACAATCTCCGGGCCGTGGGTTGTTGCCGCCGGCGGGACCGGGGCCGCCGACCCGGCATATTCCTGGATCAGCATCCGCTGACGCTCACGCAGCTGGGCCAGCTGCTCCTCCAGTTCGTGGTTGCGGGTGGTCAGCTCCTCGTTGCGGGCCCTGAGATCCCCCAGCACCTTCTCCCACTTCTGGCGTTGATCCTGGTACTTCAGCTGTATCTCCTGAATCTTGGACTGAACCTCCACCCGGCCCTGGGCCATGGCGTTCTGGATGTCATTCTGGCGTTGGGTTTGCATCTGTTGCAACTGGGTCTGAAACTCCGACCGGGACTTGGCCACCGCCCCCTGCAGCTCGCTCTGGTGTTTAAGCTCCAGCTGTTCGATCCTGTCTTGCATCTCCCGCCGCACCTCGTTGACCGCGGCCTCTATTTGCATTATGGACGGCTGGGCAGCCGAAGGCGAAGGAGCCTGAATTGGCGGCTGAGCCGGAGGGCTGGCCGGAATTGCGGCCGGGGAAGGAGCAACCGGGACCGGGCGAGGGGGAGCCGGCGGCCTCGTGGCTTCGGCGAACACCGGGGCGGCTGGTTGGGCCATCACCGGTGGTGGGGGCTGGGGCGGCACCAATGCCGGTTTAGGTGCCGGAGCCGGAGGCCGAGGCGATGCGGCCGGAATATTGAAAGCCGGCGGAGGAGCCGGTCTGGGCGCAGCCTGCTGCGGCGGAGGAGCTGCTGGTTTGGACACAGGCGGAGCCGGGAACGGCGGCGCGGCCGGGGACTGAGCGTCGTCGGTCACGATCTTGCCGAAGATATCATCCAGCTCGTCATCCAGCCCCGCCCCCAACAGCCCTCCGCCCTGGGGCCCGGCCGACGGCCCAGCCGGAGGTCTGGGGGCGGCCGGAGCCTGTCCGGCAACGGCCGGCCGAGGGGGAGCCTTGGGAGCCAGGTTGGTAAGCCAGGCATTGAACTGCCCGGCGTCCTTCTGTTTGTCTTCCGGTGGTACCATCTATCATACCTTTCATTGTTGGCTTTTTTGCAGTTGACCAGGCAATGGTCTGAATCTTTCACCCACTACGGCCAAAATTCACATCATGACCCAAGCCCGACTTAGGTTCAAAGATCGGAAGAGCGTCGTGTAGGGAAAGAGTGTAGATCTCGCTGGTCGCCG
>CALGNM010000282.1 GCA_937958665.1 uncultured bacterium
AACATGGAACTGGTGCTGGATCGCAACCTGGCCGACCGCCGGATATTCCCGGCCATCGACATCAACCGCTCCGGAACCCGCAAGGAGGAGTTGCTGCTGGAACCGGACACCCTAAACCGCTCTTGGATCCTGCGCAAGCTGCTGAGCGGAATGGGGCCGACCGAGTCCATGGAATTCCTGATCTCCCGGATGAAGGGCACCAAGAACAACCGGGACTTTGTGTCAGCCATGAGCTCCCTGGACGGGCGCGACCCCGGGGAAAGGCGAACGAAAAACTAAAACCACAATAAACCTCAAGAGGTCAAGATGAAAAAAGGAATCCATCCCAAGTACGAGGCCACCACCATCACCTGCGCCTGCGGGAACGTAATTCCAACCAAGTCCACCGTCAAGAACATCCATGTGGAGATCTGCTCCAGCTGCCATCCCTACTTTACCGGCAAGCAGAAACTGGTGGACACCGCCGGAAGGGTGGAACGCTTCAACAAGCGCTACGGCCGCAAGGAAGTCCAGGCGGCCGCCCCCCAGAAAACCGCCTCGGCCAAGGAGGCGGCCCCCAAGAAGGAAACAGCCTCCAAAAAGAAATAGCCTTTGTTGGAACGCAGAGGAAAACGCAGCATACGGCCTGGCCTGCAATGCTGCTTTTTCTTTTGGCGGCAAGGGAATGAGATGATAAAAACAGGGAAATGGACGATCCTGGCCCTCGTTGCAATGTCGCTTTTTGCCTCGGTCGGAGAGGCGGAGAAGCCAACCAGTTCGGTGTCACTACCCGTCAGGATATCTCTGTCGGCTCACGATGACGTCTACCGTCTGACATCAATGGGGATAAGCATAGAGGGACTGGATGGTTTGCAGGCTGAAGCTAGGATCAATAGCTCGAAACTGGAGGAATTGAAGTCCTTGGGGTGGCAGGTAGAGCCCTTGAAGGAGCCGCCGGTTGACCCCAAGATAGTTGCCGCATACCACGACTATAACTGGCTGAGCGCCAAGTTGGATACCCTATGCGACCAATATCCTGCCATCACTCGTAAATACAGTATGGGGCTGAGCCAGCAGTCCCGGCATCAATGGGCCTTTCTGATCTCGAATAATCCAGACTCAGATGAGAACGAGGCGGAGGTCCGTTTCACGGCCACCATTCACGGCAACGAGCCGGTGGGCACCGAGATCTGCATCGCCCTGATGGACTCACTGGTTCAGGGCTACCAGGCGGGGGTGCCGGAGATCACCGAGCTGGTAAACAGCCGGGAGATCTGGTTCGTCCCCATGTATAATCCGGACGGCAACTCGCTGGACCAAAGAGGGCTGGCCAACGGGGTGGATCCCAACCGGAATTTCCCGGTGCCGGATGGGACGGTCGGCGACGACGGGACGTTTGCCGATTACGTCGAGACCCGTAACTTCATAGGCTTTTGGCGCGGGAAACGGGCGGTGCTTTCGGCCACTTACCATGGGGGGGCTCTGGTGGCCAACTATCCCTGGGACTATACAGCAACCCTCTGCCCCGATGACCAACTGGCCCGGGAGGTGGCCCTGGGCTACGCCCGGCTGAATCCACCGATGTACGCCAGCACCAGCTTCGACAGCGGGGTGACCAACGGCTATGACTGGTACGAGGTGAACGGCAGCTTGCAGGACTGGTCATACCATGCCACCTCCTGCCTGGACATTACCCTGGAGATCGGCCTTAATAAATGGCCTCCAGCCAGCACCCTGCCCTCCTATTGGGCGGACAACCGCGAGGCTATGCTGTACTTCATCCGACAGTCGGGCTGGGGATTGCAGGGAGTGGTGACCGACTCGTTGACCGGCCTTCCCATCAGCCTGGCTTCGGTGGCTCCTTTCGGGCTGGACAAGCCGGTGTACAGCGATACAATCGGAGACTATCACCGGATGCTGATGACCGGTTGGTATGACCTTGCCTACTCGGCAGTGGGGTACCACGACAAGTGGGCGTCTGATGTCCGGGTTCGGTTGGACAGCCTGACCTGCCTGGACATGGAATTGGCGCCCATCTTGGTTTCCGGCACGGTCAGGGACAGCGGCACCGGCCAGCCCTTACCCGGGGCGTTGGTGGAGATCGTCGGCCTGAGGAGCGACACCACCGACAGCGCCGGCCACTACCAGCTACGCTGGAACCAAGACCAGTATTACCGCTTGCGGGCCTGGGCAGACGGCTACCGCCCGGTAGCCTATGACAGCCTGCTGTTTGACTGCGACAGTACCTTCAATTTTTCTCTGGCGGTGGACACCGGGGTCACCGGGCCGCCCGAGCCGCGGGTGCTGGTCACCAGGTTGGAAAATCCCTACCCCAGCCCGGGGTGTGGTCCGGTCAATATCCGTTTCCAGCTGGCCCTCGGCGGGGAGGCCAGCCTGGATATTTATGATGTGGCGGGCCGCCTGGTGCGTAGCCTGCCCCAAGGACAAATTCCGGCCGGTGTGATGCGTTCCGCCGTCTGGGATGGGCTGGGCCAGTCCGGGCGGCGAGCCCCCTCGGGGGTCTATCTGTGCCGACTGTCGGCCCCGGGGGCCGTCCGGACAGCCCGTTTCGTCCTGCTGCAGTGAACAGCCCTGGCAGTGACTGAGGCTTGGTTTTGTTGACATTTGGGTTCCGTTGTCGTATCATTTAAATTTGGATCATAAAGAAGGGAGGGGAAGTTGGCGCAGATCAACGAGTCCATTCTCAGGCGCATATCCGAGGATGAGAGGGTGCCCCTGGACCACATCAAGAACGGGGTGGAGCAGGGGACCATCGTAGTCCCCATGAACAAGAACCACCGCCTGCTTAAACCCTGCGCGGTGGGGGCCGGCCTGCGGATAAAGGTCAACGCCAACATCGGCACCAGCCAGGACCTATCCGACCTGGGTCAGGAGCTGGAGAAGCTCAAGGCCGCCATCGGGGCCGGGGCCGATGCCATCATGGATCTGTCCACCGCCGGAGACATCGATGCCATAAGGCGGGAGCTGATAGCCCAGTGCCCGGTGCCTTTGGGGACGGTTCCCATCTACCAGGCGGCCATCGAGGCAGCCAGCCGGAAGAAATCGCTGGTGGAGATGACCCCCGATGAGATATTTGCTGTAATTGAAAAGCAGGCCCGGGACGGGGTGGACTTCATCACCGTCCATTGCGGGGTCACCCAGCAGTCGCTGGCCCGTTATCGCCAGGAGGGCCGGGTGGCGGGGGTGGTCAGCCGGGGTGGCTCTTTCATGATCGAGTGGATGAGCTATAATAAGGCCGAGAACCCCCTGTTCAGCCAGTTTGACCGCCTGCTGGAGATCTGCCGGGAGCATGAGGTGACCCTGAGCCTGGGAGACGGTTTCCGGCCGGGCTGCGTAGCCGACTCCACCGATCGGGCCCAGCTGGAGGAGCTGATGATACTGGGCGAGCTGGTGGACCGGTCCCGGCGGGCCGGGGTTCAGGCCATGGTGGAGGGTCCGGGCCATGTTGCGATCGACCAGATAGAGACCAACATCAGGATCCAGAAGGAAATATGCCAGGGAGCCCCCTTCTACGTGCTGGGGCCGCTGGTCACCGACATCGCGCCGGGCTATGACCACATCACCGCCGCCATCGGAGGGGCCTGGGCGGCCTACTTCGGAGCCGACTTCCTGTGTTACGTCACTCCTTCCGAGCATCTGCGGCTACCGACGGTGGAGGATGTCCGGGAGGGGGTGGTGGTGCTCAGGATAGCCGCCCATGCCGCCGACCTGGCCCGCAAGGCCCCCGGGGCGGCCGACTGGGACCGGGCCATGTCCCAGGCCCGCAAGAAGCTGGACTGGAAGAGGCAGATCGAACTTTCCATAAACCCACCCTATGCCCGGCAGGTGTTCGAATCAGCCCCCCAGAAGGATTCTGGGGTCTGCACCATGTGCGGTGAATTCTGCGCCATGAAGAAGATGAACGAGGTGCTGGACGACCAGAAATAATCATGCCCAGAAAAAAGAATTCCATACAGGAACCCCAGCAGGCGAGGGAAGAGCCCCTCGCCTTTGTCGCAGTTGACATCGAGACCACCGGCCTCAACTGGGACCGCGACCAGATCATAGAGCTGGGCGCCGTCCGGATGGAGGACGGCCGGCCCACCGGTGATTTCCAGACCCTGGTCCATGCCCAGCGCCGGGTGCCGCCCTTCGTGGAGGAGTTGACCGGGATCACCCAGGCCGAGATCGACCAGGCTCCCTCGCTGGAGGACAGCGTGGAAGAATTGGGCAGGTTTGCCGGCAGTCTGCCGCTGGTTTTCCACAATGCCCAGTTCGACCTGGCCTTCCTACGCAAGGCCATGGACATCGAGAACCCTTGCTGGGACACCCTCTCGTTGGCCCGGGCCCTGCTGCCCGAAAAAAAAAGCCACAGCCTGAAGAATCTGTGCCGTGATTTTTCCATCGATACCGGCCAGTCCCATCGTGCTTTGGACGATGCCCGGGCCACCGCCTGGCTGATGCAGGAGCTCTACCAAGTCCTGCAGGGCTTAGAGCCCGGGCTGCTGGGCAGGATGGCCCGTTTGGCCTTGCCGTTTCACCGGGCCCTGCTGGAACGGGCGGCCCGGCAGGGGAGGGGCTGGCGGCCCGAGGTGAAGATCCCTCCCGTTGAATCGGGGGTGGATTCAGCCTTTCCTCAAGCAGGGAAGATTATGCTGGAGGAGGTCTTCGGCCAGGGGAAACTTTTGGCCCGGGCCTTGGGCCAGGGGTACGAGGCCCGAGGGGAGCAACTGGAGATGGCCAGGGAAGTGATGCAGGCCTTTCGGGACGACCAGTATCTGTGCATCGAGGCCGGAACCGGGACCGGCAAGAGCCTGGCCTACCTGGCCCCGGCTATCCTGTGGGCCCGGGAGAACCGGGAAAGGGTGCTGATCTCCACCCACACCAAGACTCTCCAGGAACAGCTGTACGGCAAGGACGTCCCCATTCTGAGATCAGCCATCGGAGATTTTTCGGTCTCGGTGCTCAAGGGGCGGAACAACTATCTATGCTGGCGGCGCTGGCTGGAGGTCCAACTCCACCCCGATCTGTATCTGACTCCGGACGAGCGGGAGGAGGCCATGATCGTCTGCCGTTGGGCCGAGGGAACCGCAATCGGAGACGTGGCCGAGCACCGGGGCTTTTCACCTTCCCGGGCCCCGGGGCTGTGGGGGAAGATCTGCTCCGACCATACCGCCTGCCACAACCACCGGTGCCGCTATCACCAGAAATGCTTCATGCTGCAGGCCAGGCGCCGGGCCGAGGAATCGGATCTGGTGATCATCAACCATTCGCTGCTGTTCACCGACCTGATGTCTCCGGGGGGCATTCTGCCGGACTACCAGCGCCTGGTGATCGACGAGGCGCACAACATCGAGCGGACCGCCACCGATTTTCTGGGCTATGGCCTGGACCGCTGGACGGTGGCCCGTTTCCTGGCCGGGCTTTTCAGCCGCAGCCCGGTGGAATCCGGCCTGCTGCCCACCCTGAACCATTGGCTCAAGAAGTCAGGCCTGAACCGGGTGGTGGCCGGCTCCATCGAGAAGGCTTCGCTGGACATCGTTCAGACGGTGATGGAGGCCGGGCGCTCGGCCGAACGCTTCTTCAAACGAAAGTGGGAGCTGGGGGATGCCAAGGGGAGGCAGGAGAAACGCCGCTATCTGGAGGGGGACGGATTTCAGCAGTTTCTGATCGAACATTCCGAGGAGCTGGCCGGTCTGCTGGACCGGCTGTCGGAATCCATGTCACTGCTGAACGAATGGCTGGCAGACGTGGAGGCCGCTGAGCCGGAGGAGTTGGATACCCTGCGGCAGGAGCTGGCCGGCCGGGCGCTGGAGGGCCGGACCATGGTCCACACCCTGCGAAAGCTGGTATCGGCCGACGAGCGGGGATACATCTTCTGGATGGAGCCGGGTGATGGGTACCACGGAATCAAACTGGTGGCCGGGCCGCTGGAGGTGGGGCAGGTGCTGGCCAAGAGGCTGTTCCCCCAGGTCAAAACGGCCGTGCTGACCTCGGCCACCCTGGCAGTGGACGGCCGGTTCGACTTCTTCCTCAACCGGGTGGGATTGTCGCTGGCCGACCCCGACCGGGTCAGCACCCGGGCCCTGGCCTCCCCCTTCGATTTCCAGAACCAGGCCGCCCTTTTCGTCCCCGTCTATCTGCCGTCGCCCAAACATCCGGACTATGACCAGGCCTTCACCGCCATGGTCCAGGAGGTGCTGGGGGCCACTAAGGTCGGCACCTTGGTGCTGTTCACTGCCTTCGACCAACTGAAGAGGAGCTACCAGCAGGTAAAGGAGAACGGTGGGCTTAAGGTGCTGGCCCAGTGGCTGGACGGGAATCCCGCCCAGCTGGTGGAGCGGTCCCTGAGCGAGCCGGACACGGTGATCTTCGGCACCAACAGCTTCTGGGAGGGGGTGGACCTGCCGGGCCAGGCCTGCGAGCTTCTGATCATCGCCCGCCTGCCGTTCTCGGTGCCCAACGATCCGCTGGTCAGCGCCCGCTGCCAGGCCATCGAACAGGCTGGGGGAAGCTCTTTTCACCAGTACCTGCTGCCCGAGGCGGTTATCAGACTGCGGCAGGGCTTTGGGCGACTGATCCGCAGCCGCAGCGACAACGGGGCGGTGATTATCGGGGACAGCCGGATTACCTCAACCGAGTACGGCAAGGTCTTCATCCGGTCGCTTCCCAAGATGCCGTTGTTCGCCTGCCGCGACCTTGATGAGTTGCTGGAGAACATCTGACCGAAAGCTTGGCAATCTGGGCAGTTTTCCATTTGACATCGCAGTCGTTTTCCGTTAAACTATACTTTAATTTCACATAATTGCCGGATATCATGAAAAAGAGAGTGAAGTTCATCTTCGTCACCGGCGGGGTGGTCAGCTCCCTGGGCAAGGGCATCGCCTCGTCCTCACTGGGTTATCTGTTGAAGGCCCGGGGCCTTAAGGTCAACATCCAGAAATTCGATCCCTACCTCAACGTAGATCCCGGGACCATGAGCCCCTTCCAGCACGGCGAGGTGTTCGTCACCGACGACGGGGCCGAGACCGACCTGGATTTGGGGCACTACGAGCGCTTCATCGACCGTCCGCTGACCCGGGACAACAACCTGACATCGGGACAGATCTACGAATCCATCATCACCAAGGAACGACGGGGCGATTACCTGGGCAAGACCGTCCAGGTGGTGCCCCACGTAACCAACGAGATAAAAGCCCGGATCCACAAGCTGGCCGAAAGCGGCGAGGCCGACGTGATCATCACCGAGATCGGAGGCACGGTGGGGGACATCGAGAGCCTGCCTTTCCTGGAGGCCATAGATCGGAAGAGCGTCGTGTAGGGAAAGAGTGTAGATTTCGGTGGTCGC
>CALGNM010000283.1 GCA_937958665.1 uncultured bacterium
GATCGTATTCGGTGACTGGAGTTCAGACGTGTGCTCTTCCGATCTGGACCCGGTCCGGGTCGAAATAGGCGCTCTCCAACAGGACGTTTTGGGTGCCGCCCGATATCTCCGATTCCAACCCGCCCATGATCCCGGCCAGGGCTACCGGCCTCCTGGCATCGGCTATCACCAAATGCTCGGCCGAGAGTTTACGCTGCACCCCATCCAGGGTGGTGAAATCCTCGCCGGGCCTGGCCCGCCTGACCACTATGGCCTTCCCCGCCAACTTGTCGTAATCAAAGGCATGCAGGGGGTGCCCCAGCTCGTACA
The DNA here is from genome assembly GCA_937958665.1 of uncultured bacterium. Lineage (GTDB taxonomy): Bacteria > Edwardsbacteria > AC1 > AC1 > EtOH8 > CALGNM01. The sequence continues at coordinate 310 of CALGNM010000283.1, forward strand.
TCACCAGATTGGTGACATCGGCCACGTTGTTTATCGGCCTCAATCCTATCTTCTCTATCTTCTGCTTCAGCCATTCCGGGGATTCGTCCACCCTGACGCCGGTGATCACCCGGGCCAGATAGCGGGGGCAGCCCTGGCCATCCTCGACAGTAAGGCTGGCTAGGCCGGATATGGCCGGTCCGGCCTCCGGCACCCCGCAGTCGGGGGGGATCAGCCGTCCGCCTGACAGGGCCCGAACGTCCCGGGCAATGCCCAGCAGCGACAGACAGTCCGGGCGGTTGGGGGTGATCTCCAGATCCAACATAAAATCACCGTCCGGCAGGGGCTCGACCGCCTCCACCTCGATGCCGGAGAAGGTGAGCTTGTCGGAAAGCTCCTTGACCGTCCAGTCGAAGTCTATGAATTCCCTGAGCCAGTGATAGGTGATCTTCATTATTTCAAGTATGGCTGATTTACCGATTATACTGAAATCGGCGTTCTGCGCCCTGTAATATTTTCTGCTGGGCCTTGGTAATCATGTGTTTAAAATTGCTCCAGAAACCTCATGTCCCCCTGGTAGAACAGCCGGATGTCGTTGATGCCGTATCGGAGCATGGCCACCCGTTCCAGCCCCAGCCCCCAGGCGAATCCCTGGCAGGCCTCGGGGTCGTAGCCCACGTTCTTGAACACGTTGGGGTCCACCATCCCGGCTCCGGAGATCTCCAACCAGCCGGACTGCTTGCACACCCGGCAGCCCTGGCCGCCGCAGAACAGGCAGGAGAAATCGTACTCCACGCTGGGCTCGGTGAAGGGGAAGAAATGCGGCCGGAAGCGTATCCTGACCCTCTCCCCCAACAATTGGCGGGCGAAATAGGTCAGGATGCCCTTGAGGTCGGCCAGGCTGGCCTTCCTGTCCACGTACAGTCCCTCGCATTGGTGGAACACCGGCAGGTGGGAGGCGTCGATGGCATCCCGGCGGTAGCACCGGCCCGGGGCGATGATCCGCACCGGCGGCTTCTGGGACAGCATGGTCCGGATCTGCACCGGCGAGGTCTGGGTCCTCAGCAGCAGGCCCTGGTCCGCCCTGAGGTAGAAGGTGTCCTGGGGATCGCGGGAGGGATGGCTCTCCGGGGTGTTGAGGGCGTCGAAGTTGTTCCAGGCGGTATCGGCATCCGGCCCCTCGGCCACCGTAAAGCCCAAGCCGTGGAATATGTCGCCGATCTCCTCCAGCAGCTGGGTCAGGGGATGCCGGTGTCCGGCAAAGGGCGCCCGCCCCGGCAGGGTGATATCCACCGCCTCGGCGCTGTGGCGCCCCCTTTCCTCCTCGGCCGCCAGGGTCTCCCGCCGCTGATCCAGCAGCCGGCCGATCTCCTCCTTGAGCCGGTTGACTGCGGCCCCAAAGGCGGGCCTATCGGCGGCCGGCAGGGATGACACCGACTTCAGCAGTTCGGTCACCTCTCCCTTGCGGCCCAAAAAATGGACCCTCAGGGCCTCCAGCTCGGGCAAGGACCGGCAGCCGGAGATCTTCTCCCCGGCCTGGGCCCGGATATGTTCCAGCTTCTCGCTCATTGCAGAATTCCGGCCGGCGGACCCTGGGTCCGCCGGACCGCTATTTCCTGACCGCTTCCACCAGCTTGGTGAAGGCCAAGGGGTCGTGGATCGCCAGCTCGGCCAGCATCTTGCGGTCGATGGCGATGCTGTTCTTCTTGAGCCCGTTGATGAAGGCATTGTAGGAGATGCCGTTCAGCCGGCAGGCGGCGTTAACCCGGACGATCCACAGGCTGCGGAACTCCCGCTTCTTGTTGTGGCGGTCGCGGTAGGCGAACTGGCCGGCCCGCATCACCGCCTCCTTGGCTATGCGGTATAAATTCTTCCGGCCACCCCAAAAGCCTTTGGCTTTCTTGAAGATCTTCTTTTTCCTCTGCCGGGTGGCGACTGCGGTAGTAACTCTGGACATACTGCCTAAACATCCTTTCTGTAGATATCAGGTCGTTGGACCTTTGGTTGTTTACAGGTTGGGCAAAAGCCTCTTGATGCGCTTCTCGTTGGCCGAGTCCACCAGGGTCTCCTGGCGCAGCAGGCGCTTCCTCTTGCGGCTCTTGACCGTCAGCTTGTGGCTCTTGCAGGCCCGGTATCTCCTGACCTTGCCGGTGCCGGTGGCCTTCATCCGCTTGGCGGCGGCCTTGTTGGTCTTGACCTTGGGCATAACTCCTCCAGAATATATTTTTTATGTTTATTTGGCGCAACATCCCGACCGGACCTCCTGGCCTACCCAGGGGCCCGGGGACGATCCTGTTCCAGCAGAAGGTTATTTAGGAGACACCATCAGGTTGATGGTCCGGCCCTCCATCTTGGGGGCGCTTTCGACCGAAGCGAAGGGGGCGATATCGGCGATGAACCGGTCTATCAGGCGCTGGCCGATGTCGACATGGGCCATCTCCCGCCCCCTGAACCTCATGGAGACCTTAACCTTGTCGCGCTTGGCCAGAAATTCCTTGGCCTGGTTGAACTTCACCTGATAGTCGTGCTCGCCCATCTGCGGGCCCAGCCGGATCTCCTTGACCTTGGTCTGGTGCTGTTTCTTGCGCGATTCCTTGAGCTTCTTCTCCTCGGCGTAGATGAACTTTCCGTAGTCCATTATCTTGCACACCGGGGGCTTGGCGTCGGGGGCTATCTCCACCAGGTCCAGCCCCTGGTCCTCGGCCAGCCTGATGGCATCCCGAGAATCCATGATCCCCAACTGACTGCCGTCCGCTCCGATCAGCCTGACCTCGGGGACCCTGATCCTTTGGTTGATGCGGTGTTCCTTCAGAATAGGGTTGTCCTCCCAAATGTTTTTAGGTTTTATCAGTCCGGCATCGTTGGAAAACAAAAAAAGCGGGGGGCATATGCAAAATGCCACCCGCCTTTGCAGCCGAGATATCCGGCTGAATGACCTCGGCTGGCTCAGGGGCCGCCGGGTGAGAAGCTATTGCCAAAGAAGATGGCGCGGATGGCTTCTGCTTTTATTATCGGGGCAAAACCGGCGGAATATCCGGCATCGCCCTTGATGATAGTGTGATTATAACAGAACACACCTTGAAATGCAAGATCGGAAGAGCACACGTCTGAACTCCAGTCACCGAATACGATC
>CALGNM010000284.1 GCA_937958665.1 uncultured bacterium
CGGCACCTCGGCCGATCAGATGAGGCTTTTCGCCGAGCGGATGCCGTCCCCGACCCTTAAGGCGTTGGCCAAGGCGGCCTCCTACCTGATTCCCAACCTGCAGAACTTCAATTTCCGCAGCGAGTCCATATACAGCCTGGTCGTGGATCCGGCCCGCCCCCTGCTGGCCGCCCTGTATGCTGTTTTCTATACAGCCTTTGCTTTAATGGTGGCTTCCATCATATTGGAAAACAAGGACTTGAAATGATAGTGGCTTTGGGTAAAAAAACATTTTTCGTTGTATTGGGGCTTATTCTGCTATCCGGGGCGGTAGCCGTTCAGCGTTGCTACGATGGCAGGTTTCTCAGCAGCGAGCAATCGGTACGTGAGTTGCTGTACTTCCCGTCGTCCCGGGTGGTCAAACTGCTCTCGGCCGGCAATGAGCTGATGGTGGCGGATTTCTTGTGGCTGAGGATGATACAGTACTATGCCTTCCACATGCATACCGACCGCAACTATGAGTACCTGTTCCCGATAACCGACAGGATAACCGATCTCGACCCCAGGTTCGTTTACCCATATACTTTTGGCGCCCTGTTGCTGGCCCACGACGCTTCGGACAGCGTCAATTCCATCAGGCTGCTGGACAAGGCCAAGCGAAACAACCCCGGACATTGGGAATTCCCCTATATGAAGGGATTCATCCTCTATGTTTTCTTCAGGCGGAGCGAAGAGGCGGTGGAGGAGTTCCTGGAATCGTCCCGGATGCCCAACGCCTGGGACGGGGCGTTGCGTTATGCAGCCTTCATCTCCCGCCGGGAGGGCCGGGACGAGGTTTCCAAAATGATGTGGCGGGACATTTACGACAACACCAAGAACGAGGTCGAACGGGGAATCGCCCTGACCTATCTGAGAAAATTCGAGATAGAGGAGAAGCTGGCGGAGCTTCAGGACTCGGCCCAGCGATATCTGCGGCAATTCGGGTCCTGGCCCAACGATTTGGGCGACTTGGTGGCCGCCGGATATTCCGGGCCGGTCGGGTCCGATTCCTTTGGCGGGAGATACTACTGGGATCCCGCCACCCTGCTGGTCCGGAACACCACCCACGACCGGTATTCAAAATTCCTCAAAAAAAAGAGCTGAGAAATTTCCGTCAAGAGGCCGGCCGGCCTCTTTTTTTATCAGCGGGTTGACTAACAACCTTTAATGTTATATCATTAACACTCAACTTGAAGATCCGTAATCCATTTAAGGCGACTATGAACTGGAAGATTTTCGGGGCAGCCTTTCTGACCCTGTTCCTGGCCGAGCTGGGCGACAAGACCCAATTGGCTGTCATCACCATGAGCGCCGAGTCCAAGAGCTGGCTGGCGGTCTTCCTGGGCGGCAGCCTGGCGCTGGTCTGCGTCACCCTGATCGGGGCCCTGTTCGGGCAGGCCATCCTGCGGGTCATCCCGCAGAACATCCTGCACTACATCGCCGGGGGGCTGTTCATAGTCATGGGGATTTTGGCCATTTTGGGGAAACTTTAAACAGGCCCGCGATTATGCCAAGAACGCGAAGTGCCGTCATTATGGGTTTCGCGGGGAAAATACAACGGAGAGGTATATGAGATTCGCAGCCAAGATGGAACGCCTCAAGGTGGAGACCGCCTTCGAGATGATGGCCAAGGCCAAGAAGCTGGAGGCCGAGGGCAAGAAGATCATCCACCTGGAGATCGGCGAGCCCGATTTCGACACGCCCCGGAACATCAAGGAGGCCGCCAAGAAGGCCCTGGATGCCGGGCAGACCCATTACGGGCCCTCGGCCGGAACTCCCGAACACCGCAAGGCCATCGCCGAATATTACAGCCAGCATATCGGTGTCCAGTACGGACCGGAGAATGTGGTGGTAACGCCCGGGGCCAAACCCATCATGTCCTTCGCCATCACCGCTTTATTGGAGGAGGGCGACGAGTGCCTGGTGCCGGACCCCGGTTTCCCCATCTACCAGTCCATGGTCAAGTTCAACGGGGGGATCCCGGTGCCGCTGCCATTGCGGGAGGAGAACGACTTCCGTCTGGACGTCAATGAACTTAAGTCCAAGATCACCAAGAAGACCCGGTTGATCATCATCAACTCGCCCCACAACCCCACCGGCGGGATACTGACCAAGGACGACCTTAAGGCGGTGGCCGACGTCTCGGTCAACGGCGACATCCCGGTGCTGTCCGACGAGATCTACGACCGGATGATCTACGACGGCAAGTTCGAGAGCATCGCCCAGTTCGACGGCATGAAGGAGCGGACCGTGATTCTGAACGGATACTCCAAGACCTACGCCATGACCGGCTGGCGGGTGGGCTACGGCCTGATGCCGACCGAGCTGGTGGGCCACATGGCCCAGCTGATGACCAACATCAACTCCTGCACCGCCACCTTCAGCCAGACCGCCTGCATCGAGGCCCTGAAGGGCCCGCAGGACGAGGTGGCCGCCATGATGAAGGAGTTCCAGAAGCGGCGTGACTTCATAGTTGACCGGATTAACCAGATACCCAAGCTTTCCTGCCGCAAGCCGGCCGGGGCCTTCTACATCTTCGTCAACGTCAAACAGACCGGGATGGACTCCCGCAAGTTCACCGATTTCCTGCTGAATGACTGCGGCATCTGCGCCCTGGCCGGGGCCAACTTCGGGGCCCAGGGCGAGGGTTACGTCCGTTTTTCGTACGCCAACACCATCGAAAACCTGGCCGAGGCGGCCGATAGGATAGAAAAGGCATTGGCATGAATCGGACCCTTTAATAAAAGGAGGAACAGCATGGATGACGCCCTGGAGGCCGTCCGGACGGCCATCGCCATGGAGGAGAAAGCGGCCCGTTTTTACCGTCAGGCCGCCCAACAAACCGGTGATTCTCAAGCCGCCGAGACCCTTAACAGCTTTGCCGACGACGAGGTCAAGCACGGACAGCTGCTGAAGTCACTGGCCGAGGGCTACTATCTGAGGCAGGGCCGTTTCGAGATCCCGGAAATAACCCCGACCGAATACCATCAGGACCGTCCCGGCCCCATTTTCTGCCGGGGCCTGGAGGAACTGGCCCGGAATCCAGAGCCGGTGCCGGCCGCGGTGGACAGATTTGCCCAGGCCGAGGGCGAGGCCATAGAACTCTACCGCCGGCTGGCCGCCCAGAGCCAGGACCCGGCCCTGGCCGGGTTCTATGCCAAGCTGGCCGACTGGGAGCAGAGGCACCTGGACCTGCTGCGGAAACAGGCGGAAACCTTCAAGCTAAGTCAGCCCTGATGGCTGGGAAAGGAGGCCAATATGCCCAGGACCAAGGGAACCGGAGTAGCCTGGCTTAGGGAGTCAATCGAGCAGAAGGGACCCGCGGCCGAGCAGGAGATGGCCAAGGCCCTTTAGATCGGAAGAGCCACGTCTGAACTCCAGTCACCGAATACGATCTCGTATG
>CALGNM010000285.1 GCA_937958665.1 uncultured bacterium
CCACCGAGATCTACACTCTTTCCCTACACGACGCTCTTCCGATCTGACCTTCACGGCCCAGCGCCTGGCGGCTGGTGTCCCTCCAGGAGGCTTCCCGCACCGGAGGAAGGATATGAGCATCATTTTGGAGCATCTGGCCAAGCTGGTGGAGATGTCCGGGGCGGCCAATTTGACGGCCGGCAACGTGATCATGATGGCGGTTTCCCTGGTGCTGGTATATCTGGCGGTGTTTCGGAACTTCGAGCCCCTGCTGTTGCTACCCATCGGCTTCGGGGCCTTTCTGGCCAATCTGCCCCTGTCCAACCTGGTGGGGCACGACGGCCTGCTGACCCAGATCTACAACGTGGGGGTCAACACCGAGGTGCTGCCAACCCTGATGTTCATGGTGATCGGGGCCCTGACCGACTTCGGCCCCCTGCTGGCCAATCCCATCACCTTCCTGCTGGGGGCGGCCGCCCAGTTCGGGGTGTTTGCCGCCCTGCTGATAGCCGTAGCCCTGGGCTTCAACATCCAGGAGGCGGGGGCCATCGGGATCATCGGCGGGGCCGACGGCCCCACCGCCATTTTCACCGCCAGCAAGCTGGCCCCCCACCTGCTGGGGCCGATCGCGGTGGCGGCCTATACCTACATGTCGCTGGTGCCGCTGATCCAGCCGCCCATCATGAGGCTGATGACCACCCAAAAGGAGCGGGCCACCGTGATGAAACAGCTGAGGCCGGTCAGCAAACGGGAGAGGATTGTATTTCCCATCGCCATCTCCATCGTCACGGCCCTGCTGCTGCCCCAGGCCATCGCCCTGATCGGAACCATGATGCTGGGCAACATCATCCGGGAGAGCGGGGTCACCGAACGGCTTTCCCAGACTCTGCAGAACGAGATGTGCAACATCGTCACCATCCTGCTGGCGGCCTCGGTGGGGGCCACCATGGAGGCCGGCAACTTCCTGAGCCTGTCCACCCTCAAAATCGTGGGGCTGGGCCTGTTGGCCTTCACCTTCAGCACCTTCGGGGGGATGCTGCTGGGCAAGCTGTTCTACCTGCTGAGCGGCGGCCGGGTCAATCCCCTGATCGGCTCGGCGGGGGTCTCGGCGGTGCCGATGGCCGCCCGGGTCTCCCAGGTTGAGGGCCAAAGGGCCAATCCCAGCAACTTCCTGCTGATGCATGCCATGGGGCCCAACGTGGCCGGGGTGCTGGGCACCGCCATGGCGGCCGGCCTGCTGATCTCCCTGCTGAAATAGGCGCAACAATAATCCGAAACCATATAATCGATAAGGGGGCAGACATGTCTCACGGAAAGGTACACTTCGAGACCCTGGCGGTGCACGGCGCCGGGATGCCGGATTTCTCCCAGATCAAGCCGGTGTCCATTCCCATCTACCAGTCGTCGGAGTTCGTGTTCGACTCGGCCGACCACGGGGCGGCGGTGATGTCCGGGCAGGCCCCGGGCTTCGTCTATTCCCGGCTGGGCAACCCCACCTGCCAGGACTTCGAAAAGCGGATGGCCCTGTTGGAGGGGACCGAGGAGGGGATCTCCTTCGCCTCGGGCATGGCGGCCATCGTGGCCACCATCCTCACCTACTGCCGTCCGGGGGACAACATCCTTTCCTCGGCCCCCATCTACGGCGGTACCTTCGGGCTGTTCAAAGACCTGCTGCCCAAGATGAACATCGATATCATCTATCTGCCGGCCGGAGACATCCATAACCTGATACCGGCCAAGGCCAACTCCAAAACCCGGCTGGTCTATCTGGAGACCCCGGCCAACCCCACCCTGGACGTGGTGGACATCGCCGAGACGGTCCGGGCCGCCAAGCAGCTTAACCTGAAGACGGTGGTGGACAACACCTTTGCCACCCCCTGCCTGCAGCGGCCCATAGAGATGGGGGTGGACATCGTGGTCCACTCGGCCACCAAGTATATCTGCGGACACGGCGACACCATCGGCGGGGTGGTGGTGGCCTCCAAGGCCGAGAGATCGGAAGAGCGTCGTGTAGGGAAAGAGTGTAGATCTCGGTG
>CALGNM010000286.1 GCA_937958665.1 uncultured bacterium
ACCACCGAGATCTACACTCTTTCCCTACACGACGCTCTTCCGATCTGATAACCAAGATCATCAACCGACGGGACGGGAGCGACATCATGATTTTGCCCAAAATCCAAAGGCCGGCCTATCTGGTTGCCCAGGGTTCGGTGGCGGTGGATGGCATCAGCCTGACGGTGGCCCGGCTGGAGTCCGGCGGACTCTGGGTCTCAGTGATTCCCCATACTCTGTCCCATACCAACCTGGGAGAAAAAAGGGCCGGAGATACGGTCAACCTGGAGTTCGACATGATAGCCAAATATACCGAATCAATTCTGCGCAAAGGCCGGACATGAAGAGGATATTCAATTCAATACCCGAGGCGATCCGTGATATCCGGGCTGGGCGGATGGTGGTGGTGGTAGACGATGAGAATCGGGAGAATGAAGGTGATTTGGTGATGGCCGCCTCCCGGGTGACCCCGGCCGCCGTGAACTTTATGGCCCGGGAGGGAAGGGGGCTGATTTGCGCCTCGCTGCCCCAGACCCGCCTGGAGCAGCTGGAGCTGGGGCCGATGGTGGAGCGCAACACCGCCAAGCTGGGAACCAACTTTGCGGTATCGGTTGATGCGGTCAAGGGGACCACCACCGGCATCTCGGCCCACGACAGGGCGGCCACCATCCGGACCCTGATCAACCCCCGAACCCGGCCAGCCGATCTGGCTCGCCCCGGGCATGTTTTTCCCCTGATGTCGGCCGAGGGTGGGGTGCTGCGCCGGGCCGGCCATACCGAGGCTGCTTTGGATCTGGCCCGGCTGGCCGGGCTGTATCCGGCCGGGGTGATCTGCGAGATAATCTCCGACGACGGTACCATGGCCCGGGGAGAAACATTAGCGGCCTTCGCCTGCAAGCACCGGCTCAAGATGATAACCATTAAGGCCCTGATCGAGCATCGGCGCCGAAAGGAGAAACTGGTCCGGCCGGTGTTGGAGACCAAGCTACCCACCAAATACGGGGCCTTCCGGCTGGTGGTCTACGAAGATTTGGTGGAGAACTACCACCATCTGGCTCTGGTCAAGGGAACGGTCCGCCACCGCAAAAAAGTGCTGGTAAGGGTTCATTCCCAGTGTCTGACCGGGGATATCCTGGGATCCAGCCGCTGTGATTGCGGAGACCAGCTGGCGGCGGCCATGCGGATGATCAACCGTCAGGGCCAAGGGGTGTTTTTATACATGCGCCAGGAGGGCCGGGGCATAGGTTTGTTCAACAAGCTCAAAGCCTACCGCCTGCAGGATCGGGGGATGGACACCATCGAGGCCAACCTGGCCCTGGGTTTTGCGGCCGATGAACGGGACTACGGAATAGGGGCCCAGATTCTAGCCGATTTGGGGCTGTCCA
>CALGNM010000287.1 GCA_937958665.1 uncultured bacterium
ACCACCGAGATCTACACTCTTTCCCTACACGACGCTCTTCCGATCTGGTCCGATGAAGCGGGGCCAGGCCAGGGCCCGTTCGCCGCCCAGGGCGGCGGTCCTCAGAAAAGACCAGGGCACTATGATCAATATCCACCCCAGGGCCGGGTAAAGCAATCTGGCCCTGTCCGGCCATCGGGACATTTTCCAATAATAGGCCACAAATACCAGCGGCGCCAGCAAGGCGGTCTCCTTGGAGAACAGGGCCAGGGCCAGGCCAGCCAAATGAAGCCCCAACCAAGCCGGGCTTGCCCCCCCGACATACTTAATCAGTCCAAGAAAAGATCCCAACAGAAAGAGCGCTAGGAGAATGTCATTGCGGCCCGGTATCCAAGCCACTGCCTGGGCCAGGGCCGGATGAACCGCGAACATGGTGGAGAAGGCCCAGGCCAGACCCCGGCCCTTCCCCCAGGCCCTGAAGCAGAAATAGGCCATCCAGCAGGCCAGGATATGCAACAGCAGGTTGCCCAGATGGTGGGCCCGGATCGAGCCCTTCCCCAAGGCCTGATCGGCCATCAGCGAAAGGTTGAGGACCGGACGGTAATAGCTGCCTGTGTCCCGCCAGTAGACATCGGTCCGGAAAGCCTGGGGCAGGTTGGCCCAGGATGACAGGTTTTTCCGGTTCTCCAGCACCAAATGCTCGTCGTCCAGCGCGGTGAACCCAAAGCCCAGGGTCCGGAAATAGACCACCCCTATGACCAGGGCCAGCCACAGAAGCGGGGCCGGCCCGGCACGGATGATCCTGTCAAGCCAGTTTGTTTCCCTCATCGATCAGGAACGGATGATCTTAAGCAACTCGGAGCTCTTGTCGTCCAGCAGGACCTGGGAGTTGGCCTCCACATTCAGCCTTAAAAGCGGCTCGGTGTTGGAGGGCCTGATGTTGGCCCACCAGTCCCGGTAGGAGATGGTTAATCCATCCAACCGGTCCAGCGCCGCCCCCTTGTTGCTATATATGCCCTCCAGCTCGTCCAGCTTAGCCGGGATGTCCTCCACCCGACTGTTGGTCTCACTGATCCGGTAGTAGGGGTCGATCTCGGCCACCAACTGAGACAGGGGCTTGGACTCCTCGGAGATCAGCTGCCAGCACACCAGGAAGGCTATCAGCCCGGAATCGGCGAACCAAAAGTCCCGGAAGTAGAAATGCCCGGAATGCTCTCCCCCGAAAATGGCGTTCTCCTTCCTCATCAGCGGCTTGATCAGGGCATGTCCCACCCGGCTACGGATGGCCTTGCCCCCCATTTTCTCCACCGTCTCCGGAACGCAGCGGGAACAGATGGCGTTGTACAGCACGGTGGAGCCCGGCTTCTTTTTCAGCAGCATTTTGGCCACCAAGGCAGTGATGTCCGATCCCCCCAGGGCCCGGCCCTTTTCATCCACCAGGAACATCCTATCGGCATCGCCGTCGAAGGCCGCCCCGAAATCGCATTTGTCCGAAAGAACCCTGGTCTGCAGGTCGGCGATGTTCTCCGGCTCGATGGGGCTGGCCGGATGATTGGGAAAGTTGCCGTCCGGCTGAAAATACATCGGCACCAGCTCTCCAGGCAGCCGTTCGAACAGCGGGGGAACGGTCAACCCGGCCATGCCGTTGCCTGCGTCCACCGCTATCTTGAAGGGCTTGATCCTGGCCCGGTCGATGAACGACAGGCAATGCTCTATGTAATCACGTCCTATGTCCCGAGGGAAGATCTCCCCCTTGACGGAGACGCTCTTCAACTTTCCCTGGTTGACAAGGTCCCGCATCTGGCTGAGCCCGTCGTCCCCCGATAGCGGCACCGCATCTTTCTGGCAGATCTTGAGCCCATTGTACTCCTTGGGATTGTGGCTGGCGGTGATCATCACCCCGGCCTGGTAGCCGTATTTGCCTACCGCGAAGTACAACCCGTCGGTGGACACCATCCCCAGGTCGACCACCGAGGCCCCCTGTCCGGCGATGCCATCGGCCAGAGCCTTGAAAAGTGAATCGGACGAGGCCCTCATGTCGCGGCCCACCGCCACTTCCCGGCAACCCAGATGATCCACCAATGCCCGGCCGATCTCTTTGGCCTGGGTTTCGTCCAATTCATCGGGATATATTCCCCTGATGTCGTATGCCTTGAATATTTTTGGGTTGACCACCACTACTCACTCCTTATGCTTTGTGTTGGATTAATCCTCGGGGGTGAAACCGCCCTGGCCGATCAGGTCCTCCAAGGCTTACTTACCAAAAGGAAGGGCCTGGATCGCCCTCTTCCATATATAAGTTTAGGGCAGCCAGTGCCTAAAGTCAAGCATATAAAATTACAATTGTGGAACGGACCAACAAATTTCTTGACATTTCACTTAAAATGCCCCAAAATTCACCCCATGCGTCTAACGGCCGTCATATCATTGCTTCTGCTGTGGAGCCTGCCATTCAGCCACGGGGCCGCCCGAACCGAAGGCCTGGACCCATTTCTGCCCTTGGTCATCCTCTCCCCTCTGCCGGATTCATCGATAGAGGCCGATCAGCCGCTGGAGATATCCCTGTTGCTGGAGGGGCTTTCCGACCTGGAGCTGCGGATTTTTCTGGACAGCCTGGAGATCACCTCCCAGGCTGAAGTGACCGGGGAATACCTCTTCTACCTTTCGCCGGCCCCTCCCTCCCCGGGAAGGCATAGCCTGAAAATCCTCCTGCTCAGCCAGACCGATACCGTAATCGCCCACCTCTGGAGCTTTTCGGTGCAAGCGCCCAAGGCCGTCCCCCTGACCTCCGGCCCGTCCCTGGAGCTGTCGGTCGACGGGGGAATCTATTTCTCGCGCTGCAGCCGGGATACCGCCGGGCTGGGTTTGGCCTCCCCCGCGGGGTGGCATCCCCTGGGGAGCTGCTACCTCTCGGCCGGGCTCTGGTCGGGAAGGCTCTTCTCCCACCTGTCGTTCGATCCCGCCTACGATCGCAGTCCACATGGACTGGCCCAGTTCCAGCGGGAATTGTGGGAGCTCAGCTTGGGCGAGTTCTATCCGGACTTCTCCCCATTGGCCTTCTCGGGGCCATCCCCCTTGGGAATAATGGCCACTCGCCGATCCGGAATCCTGGGGGTCCAGGGCGCCGCCGGACGCACCCAGAAGGCCGACACCCTGTTCCAAACCTATGAGCAGTACCTCTACGGAGGCCAGGTGGACCTGGGCCCCTGGCACAGCTTCAGCATCTCCTCCGGCTTCCTTTACGGCTGGGACCGGCCCGGCTCAATTCCGGACTCGGTGCGCTTCCCCTCCTCGACCTTCATCTACGACGACACCCTGACCGGATTGGTAGACACTCTGACCACCCGGGATACCCTGCCGTCGGGAAGCAACAGCCTGTGGTGGCTGGGGGGAGAATGCACCCGGGGGAAATGGCGCTGCCGGGCGGCTGCCGCCTGGTCGGGATTCCGTCCTGACCTGGGCGGCAGCTATCTGAGCGACCGAAGCTTCCTTGTGGGCCTCGGACGGCAGGCAGGCCGACACTTCATGGACATCAGATATCTCTCCTGGGGAAAGCATTACAAGAGCTTCGGCAACCCCTATCTGGAGGCCGCCAAAAATGAGTTGCTATGGAACCTGCACTCCCGGTGGTCAGCAGTCTCCTCCCAAACCGATGGTTCCCTCTACCGGGTGTTCACCGATTCGGCCAATGGAAACAGCTTCCGGGCCGGTGGAGCCATAAACCTGGCCTCCTCTCCGGACCGCCCCTCGATCAATGTCAGAGCCGACTACTATTACCGCCCCTACCGCTGGTACCTGTTCACCAGCCGGAGCCTTAGTCTGGGAGCCTCCGGCCGGGCCGGACCCTGGGCCTGGCAGTCTTCCCTGGGCTTGTCCTCCAATTCCGGGGTCTCCAGCGGCCAGAGCCGCAACGCTAGGCTGGCCCTGTCCCGCCGGATGATGAGGGAGCGACTTTCGATTCAGGCCTCAACCGCTTATTACTGGACCGGATGGGATTCCGGACTCTCCTCCCAGGACCGGATTTCGGCCGAGCTCGCCTTCAGCCTACAGGT
>CALGNM010000288.1 GCA_937958665.1 uncultured bacterium
ACCACCGAGATCTACACTCTTTCCCTACACGACGCTCTTCCGATCTCGGAGGGGGGTTCACAGTCCTGCGACCGGCCGGCGCCGGATTCATGGCCATCAGTGTCCCCATCAAGCGGCGGCCGAGATGCTGGCATACCCTTCCACCCGGCCAGCGAATCTCTGATCAGTCCGAACAAGCCTCTCCTTGTTTTGGTTGGCTCGGCGGTCTCATCCTGCCCCCCCCCAACGCCGGCAGGGATAACCTCCGCCTCCGAGCCATCGGATTCAGCCCGACCCGGATCCTGCCTTGGTTGCACTTCTTCCGTAGCTTCCGGGCCGGTATCATCAGGAGCTTGCCTCGGGGCCTTTTCCCCAAACTGGAGTCCTTCGGGCTGGCCATTATCAACCTGAAAATCGTCCTTGACCGAAAGGGCCCTTCTCAGCGCTCCTATTATCCTTGATAGCTTGCCCGCCCGCCTCTGGCCCGTGGGCAGCTGGTCGTCCGGCTGCTCGGGGTTGACTGGATAGGAAGGAAATTCCGGCTGGTCAGACGGATCCCGGCCGATCTGCTGATTTTGCTCCTGCTGGTCCATGGCTAATTCCCTTCTGTCAGTTCTTTCAGTTTGGCCAACCTGTTGAGAGCCTCGATGGGGGTCATCCTGTCGGGCTGCAGCTGTTTGATCTCCTTAAGAACTTCCTGCTGATCCAAGCTAAAAAGTTCCGGGTGGCGTTCCGCCCCCAGCGGAGCGCTGTGGCGGGCCAGCCGGGGGCTGGAATCGGGCATCAGGGCATCCTGCTCCAGGTTGGCCAGTATTTCCTTGGCCCGGGAGATAACCCGGAGCGGTATCCCGGCCAGACGGGCCACCTGGACCCCGTAGCTGCGCCCGGCGCTGCCCCTGGTTACTTGGCGCAGGAATACTATCTGGTCACCCCATTCCTTGACCGCCATGGAATAGTTCTTGGCCCCGGGCAGCTCGGACTCCAGTTCGGTCAGCTCGTGGTAATGGGTGGCGAACAGGGTCTTGCATCCGATCTGGTCGTGGAGGTACTCGCTGACCGCCCAGGCGATGGCCAGTCCGTCGAAGGTGCTGGTGCCGCGTCCTATCTCGTCCAGCAGCACCAGGCTGCGGCTGGTGGCGTTGTTGAGGATGTTGCCGGTCTCGTTCATCTCGGCCATGAAGGTGCTGACCCCCTTGGCCAGGTCGTCCGAGGCCCCGATCCGGGTGAAGACCCGGTCGGTCAGCCCGATGTGGGCCTCCCGGGCCGGCACGAAGGAACCCATCTGGGCCATGATGGTGATCAGCGCGATCTGCCGCAGATAGGTCGATTTCCCCGCCATATTGGGCCCGGTCAGCACCACCAGCCGGTGGTCCCCTCCATTGAGCAGGGTATCGTTGGGCACAAATTGACCCAGCTGGAAATTGGCCTCCACCACCGGATGGCGCCCCTGAATGATATGGATCCGCGGTGAGTCGTCCACCACCGGACGGTTATAGCGCCGCTTGACCGCGGCTAGACTGAGGCCGCACAGGACGTCAATCTCGGCCACCGTTTCGGCGCACTGCTTGATCTGGCCGGCCCACTTCATCACCTCCTGCCGGAGGTCGGCGAACAGCTCCGCCTCCAGCTGGCGTATCTTCTCCTCGGCCCCCAACACCCGGTCCTCGTAATCCTTGAGCTCAGGGGTGATGAAGCGCTCGGCATTGACCAGGGTCTGTTTACGGATATATTCGGCCGGTACCGACTGAAGGTTGGCCTTGCTGACCTCGATATAATAGCCAAAAACCGAGTTATAGCGGACCTTGAGAGAGGAAATGCCACTGAGCTCCCTCTGCTGATTCTGGTAGTTGGCGATCCAATCCTTGCTCTGATGGGACAGCCCGCGCAACTCATCCAACTGGGGGCTGTATCCCTGCCGAATGAACCCTCCCTTGGCGGCCAGGGGCGGCAGGTCGTCCCCCAGGGCCCGACCCAACAGGCCGGTCAGCTCGCCCAGGTCGTGAATCCCGGTTCTTAGCCTGTCCCAGCGGCCCCCGGCGGGGAGTGCCTGTTTGACGGCCGGCATGGCCTCCAGAGATGTCTTCAGACCGGCCAGGTCACGGGGCCCGGACCGTTGGCAGGAAATCCTTCCCAGCAGGCGCTCCAGGTCCTGGATTCGCTTCAGGGCCTCCCCTAGCCCGGCCCGGGATGAGCGCCGATCTACCAGTTCCTGGATGGCATCCTGGCGGCTGGTTATCTCCCCAGCATCCAACAGTGGCGCCGCCAGCCATCCCCTCAGCAAGCGCCCCCCCATGGCGGTGGCCGTCTCGTCCAAAATGTCCAGCAGGCTGTTGCCGGGCTGTCGGCCATCGGGGAAGAGATTGAGGTTCCTGATGGTGGCAGCGTCCAGCAGCATCCGGTCCCCCAGACGGTAGCAGGACATCCCGGTGATGTGCCGAATGGAAGCCTTTTGGTTCTCCTCCAGATAGGCCAGCAGGGCCCCGGCGGCGGCCGTGGCCAAATCCAGGCCCTGGCAGCCGAACCCATCCAGCGAGGTGGTCCCGAAATGCCCGGTCAGTTTCCTCCGGGCGGCGCTTAGGTCGAAATGGTGGTCCTCCCGTCCAGTCAGGGACGGAGACAGGCCCAGGGCCTTGACCGCCTCCAGGTCGGCGCCGGAAGCCAGCAGCTCGGACGGAGCCTGGCGCTGGATCTCCTCGGACAGCTCGGTCAGGGGCAGCTCGGTCACCGCCAGGCTCCCGGTGGACAGGTCGCACAGGGCCAGGCCGCAATTCGGCCCGGCCAGCCGGAGGGCGGCCAACAGGTTGTTCCGCTTCTCCTCCAGCAGGGAGGGGCGCATCACCGTGCCGGGAGTGATCACCTCGGTGACCTCGCGCTTGACGATCCCCCTGGCCAGCCGGGGATCCTCCACCTGATCGCAGATGGCCACCTTATGGCCCTCCTGGATCAGCTTGGTAACATAGCGTTCCAAGGCATGGTGGGGAATGCCGGCCAAGGGGACATCATTGCCCTTGCCGTGGCTCCGGGAGGTCAGCACGATGCCCAGCACCCTGGAGGCCAGCACCGCATCCTCGAAGAAGGTCTCGTAGAAATCCCCCACCCGGAACAGCAGGATCGCGTCCGGCCTCTCCTGCTTGATCTGGCGGTACTGGGCGATCATGGGGGTCACTTTTTCCATATCACCTTTCGACCGGCATGGCCTTGATGCCGAATTCGTCCAGGATTTTTTTCTGAGCCGCCCTCAGCTCAGCCACCTGGCCGTAAGGTCCCACCTGCAACTTGTGAACGATCTCCCCTCCCTGGCGGACCTGCTCCACCACCGGCGAAAAACCCTTGGCCGCCAGTTTCTTCTTCCAACCCTCCATCACCGTCGTGTTCAAGTAGGCCCCCACCTGTAGAAAATATCTGGTCCCACCCCCTGTCGGGGGCGGCGGCACAGCTTCCGGCTCCGGAATTATCGACTCGGCCGGATTCTGGTCCGGAATCTCTTCACCTTCGGATGTCTGCTCAGCCAGCGACTGTATCAGCATCTCCCGGGCCCGGCCCGACTCCTGGCTGCCGGGGTAAAGATCCAATATTCTTTTCCACGATTCCCGGGCCCTCAGGCTGTCACTCTTGGCCTGACTGCTTTCGGCCAGCCTGGCCAGCAGGACCGCCCCTCCCGGGGCCTGCTGATACTGGCTCAGATAGGCTTCCACATATGAGGCGGCCTGTTGGATGCTGTCAGAGGCCAGGGCCATCAGAGCCAGGCGGGCCAAGCTCTCCCGGCCGGCCGCAGTACTGCCATACCGGGAATAGGTGGCCAGATAGCGTTCCCTGGCCTGAGCCGTTGAGCCAACGTTGTACAGGTACTGGGCAGTGGCATAGGATGCCTGGGAGGCCAGGGGATGGCCGGGGTGGTTGTCCAGGATGAACTGGTAATGGGCGAAGGCGTTGTTGCCGCTGGTCTCGATCCGTCCCAGGGTAAAACGGGCCTCGGGGACCAGCTTGCCCTTGGGGTAGCGGGCCAGAAACTTTTTAAAGGCCTGCTGGGACTCCTGGTAGCGGCCGGCCTGACACAGCTGCCAAGCCGCCTGATACTCCTTCTCCTCGTTCGATCCGAAACAGAAGGTTGAACACAGCAGCAGACAAGCCGCCAGAAGGGAGGTCCGGTCCAGGCCTGTTTTAAATCCTCTGCGGCGATCCATGTCCATCAGTAGAGGTTGCGATTGTTGGCCTCGGTCTGAAGCACCCATTGAAAGCCCACGGTGGTGTATCCGCTCCCGGCATCCTCCTTCTGGGAGGTTATGGTGATCCGGGCATAATGAACCGCATTGTCGGTCTTGACGAAATAGCTTTGCCCCACCGTGACGGTGGCCGAGGTGCTGTACCCGGTGTCGGGGGCGGTGGTGCCGGTGCCGGCCATGATCCCCACTGCCTCCATTCCCAGCACCGTGGGGGTGTAGTAGACCAGGGTCAGCTTGCCGTAGTTGATCCCCCCGCTGACGAAGGAATAGGAATCGCGATTGTCTCCGGACGACACCGACAGCTGGGCGGTCCCGGTTATAACCGTGGTGCTGGGAGCCTCGGTGGGCTTGGTGGAGCAGCCTTGAAGGGACAGGATGAAGACCAGGGCCGCCCCAGCCAGAACGGCCAACCCTTTTGTGAAAAATCTCGCCTTCATATCATTTATTTTAGCCTATTTACAGTTGCAATTTCAATCTTAAGTTGCGGGACCAATAAGGTTGTCACCACCCCGGACCGTTGGTCAGAAGCTTCCCAGGCTTAACATCACCAAAGTGCAGGCCTCAGTGGCCTCAATGCCCTCGGCCCGGAGGGCCTCCATCAGTCTTCGGTTGGCCGCCCCGGGGTTGAAGACCACCCGGCGCGGTCGGCAGGCAATGATGTCCCTCACCAGGGGCTGGGATCGTTGGGGGGCCAGGTAGACTGTTATGGTGTCAATTTTGTCCTCCAGGCCCGCCAGGCTCGGATAGGTCCTGATGCCGTCTATCTCCGGCAGCGAGGGATTGACCGGGAACACCTGATGCCCCTTCTCCAGCAAGGCCCTCAAGGCCAAATAGCTGTAGCGGTCAGGTTTGGCGCTGGCCCCCAGTATGGCCACATTCATGGTCAGCCCAGGGCCTTCAGCCGCAGGGAGAAATCCAGGGCCGGAGCCGAGTGGGTCAGGGCCCCCACCGAGATGTAGTCCACCCCGCTTTCGGCCATTTGGCGGATGTTCTCCAGGCTGGCGTTTCCGGAGGCCTCGATCCTCAGCAGACCTTTCTCCCGGGCCGGAGACGACCATACCATCCGGCAGGCCTGGGCCATCATCTCCGGCTTCATGTTGTCCAGCATCACCACGTCCGGGGCCAGGGCGATGGCCTCCTCCAACTGGTCCAGGTTCTGCACCTCCACCTCGATCTTGGTCTTTCGCTTGACCCCGGCCCTGGCCAGCTGGATGGCGGCCGAGACCCCGCCGGCCGCCTCGATATGATTGTCCTTGATCAGAACCATGTCGTAAAGCCCCATCCGGTGGTTCTGGCCCCCGCCGCAGAAGACCGCGTACTTCTCCAGCAGACGCAAACCGGGTATGGTCTTGCGGGTATCCAGTATCCTGGCCTTGGTCCCCTGCACCGCCGAGACGTAGCGGGCGGTAAGGGTGGCAACCCCCGAGAGATGCTGCAGGAAGTTCAGGGCGGTGCGCTCGGCCGCCAGGATGCTCCTGGCCCGGCCCTGGATGTTCATCACTACCTCGCCCAGGTCGGTTTGGGAGGAATCTGCCTTGTTGACCTCCACTGCCAGAGACGGGTCCGCCTGCAGGAACACCTCCCGGCAGACCTCGATGCCAGCCAGCACCCCCTCCTGTTTGGCCATGATCAGGGCCAGTCCGTTGGCTTCGGGGGAGACGGTGCAGAGGCTGGTGATATCCCCCCTGCCCAGGTCCTCCTTCAGGGCCTGCTTGATGAGCGGGGCTATTTTTCGGACGTTAAGCTTCATCTTTGGGATATATGCTGTCTAGCGAACGCCACATAAGCAAAACCATCCCTGATAGGCGATGGCCGACATTATTTCTTATACTCCGGGGTCCACTCCAGCTTGGGCGTCTCCATCAGCGAGCCCCACAGGTATTTCTCGATCTTGTCCCTCAGCGACTTGTCGATTGCCCTCTCCACCGGATAGATCTTGGAGTTCAGCACCCGGTCCAGCAGGTTGATGGCCGCAGCAATGGTCGGCTCCAGTCCGCGGGGCGAGGTGTGCCTGACGTCGTCGCCCGGGGTGTGGATCATGCCGGAGGCCTGACCGCCCACCCGGCAGATGTTCACCGCCGGCACCTCGTGAACCGCGAATGGCATGCAGTCGCTGCTGTAAATATCCAGCTCGGTGTGAAAATAATGCCCAGTCTCCCGGGTGATTCCATCGGCGTACCCTTGCAGCTGCGGGGTGCCCAGCACTATCAGCTCGTTCTTGCCCAGCTCGTCGCCGGCCACGTCCACGTTGACCACCAAACCCAGCCGTTCCTTGACTTCCTTCTGGTGCTTCTGGGCATAGGCGAAACTGCCCCGCAGTCCCAGTTCCTCCCCGGAGAACATGACTATCCTGAGGTCCCGCTGGGGCCGATTTTTAGCGAAATGCTCGGCCGCCTTGAGCAGGGTGACGATCCCCCCGGCGTTATCGGTGGAGCCCGGGGAGCGGGCCACGCTGTCGTAATGGCCCACCGCCAGGGTCAGGTTGTCATCGTATCCCCGGCCCTTGATGTCGATGACTATGTTTTGGCCGGTGCGCTTACCAGCGGATTGCCTGATGGTCAGTTCTATTTTACTGCCGGACAGGGCCGAAAGCTTGAGCCCGTCCTGGTAGGTGACGGTCACCGACGGCACATAGCCTTGGGCGTACATCTTCTGTCGGTAGGACCAGCTGGGGGCCTCCCGCAAGGGACTGCCAATGGCGATGCAGGCCCTGATGCCGGCCGGTTTGAACTGCTCGGCTATCTTCCGTGAGTAGGCATAGGTCAGCAATATCTTGCCCCGGTAGGCCCCCTTGTTCCGCAACAGGATATCGGCATCCTCCAGAAAGATCATCTCGCCGAAGATGTTGTGATTATGCGACAGACCGAAGGGATGGGCCTCGAAGGTCTGGCCTTTCACTTTGATGGAGGCCGTGCCGGTTTCGAAGGAATTAACCGCGAACGGCTCCAGGTGATGTTTGACTTTGATCTGTTTGAGGTATTTGGTGATGACAGTGATGGCCTTCTTCTCCCCGGCCGAGCCGGTCAGCCGTTCGAAGTTCAGTTCCTTTAAGATCTGGTGTGCGTTGAGCATTAGAAGAAACTCCATAAAATTTATATTTTATTTATCTTCTACTTTGTCAAATTTCAGAATCTGAAACCCACCTTCAATTAATTTAACACAAATACCAGCTTTTGTAATCCCCACTAAGCCCATGCCTTTTTTCTTATAATAACCGATCTCTTTAAATTCAGGCAATGATTTAATATCATAGACTTTTATACCATCCCAATCGCATACATATAAATTATTTTGGTCCGCCAATAATGAAACATCACTGTTATCCAATGGCAATTCGCAAACCACGCTCATTTTGGTTATATCCTTGATATTCATCACGTACACCTTGCCAGGATAATTATATTCAGCCCAAGTTTTATAAGTTGCAACAAATAACAAAGTATCTGATATCGTCACTTGTCCAATATTAATATTAGCTTCTTCATATTCTATTTTGGCCTTGGGAGCTTTAGCAATTAATTCATTTGCTTCTTCCATATCGGAAACGTGTGTAATAAAACCGCCAAGATATACGGTACTGTCAGTAACATGGACTATAATAGCAGTATCAGGTTTACACCAATAGTTAACTCTATTTGGTTTGTTAATATCTTGGGTAAAGTCGCATTCGAGCCACCAAATATGATATACTGGTGGCATGACGAAA
>CALGNM010000289.1 GCA_937958665.1 uncultured bacterium
AGATCGTATTCGGTGACTGGAGTTCAGACGTGTGCTCTTCCGATCTATCCGGGTGTCCGAGATGTCCGGCCACCGGGTCAAACCTTCCTGCCCGTACTTCGGGATCTGCGGCAGCTGCCAGTGGCAGATGCTGGAGTATGGCTATCAGCTTGAGCGGAAAGCGGCCATCACCCGCGACATCTTCCTGCGCCTGGCCAAGCTGGACCCCGGGGAGATCCCCATCCTGCCCTCTTCGTCCCAATGGGGCTATCGCAATAAGGCCCAGTACCCGGTTCAACCGGCCCCGGATGGTCTGCGGACCGGCTATTATCAACCGAAAAGCCATCGCATAGTTGAGATCGAAACCTGCCCCCTTTTAGAATCAAGGATCAACGACACTTTTAAGGGCTTGAGGTCGATTCTGACTGGATTGGGAATCAAGGGTTATGATGAAAGGAAAGGCAGCGGGCAATTAAGGCATCTGATCATCCGGTACAGCCGGCTCCAGGATACCGTATCTCTGACCCTGGTCACCCGCCAGGGCCAGGATCTCACGGAAACAGCCCAGTTGATAGGGCGGGATCTGCCTGGGGTCAGCTCCCTCTGGCAGAATGTAAACCCATCCCGGGGCAATACCATCATCGGTTCGGATTGGAGAAACTTGGGGGGAGCTGAGTACCATCAGGAGGAGATAGGTGGACTGCGCTATCAGGTTTCACCCGGATCATTCCTGCAAACCAATTTGGTGACCACCGAATCATTCTATCGTAAGATAGTGGAGTGCCTGGACCTAGGCCCGGGGGAGACAGCAGCGGACCTTTATTCGGGAGTGGGCTCGATTGCCCTGCAGCTGGCAGGCCGGTGCCGGCTGGTGACCGGAATCGAGGAATTCCCG
Source organism: uncultured bacterium (assembly GCA_937958665.1). GTDB lineage: Bacteria > Edwardsbacteria > AC1 > AC1 > EtOH8 > CALGNM01. The sequence goes on from CALGNM010000289.1 coordinate 875, forward strand.
TTGGCGGTGGAGGATGCCAAGGCGAATGCCCGTCTCAACGGCATAACTAACTGCCGTTTTCTATGCGGCAGCACTGAGCAAAAGATAGCCGCTTTGCAGAGAGCGGATGCTGTGGTACTGGACCCGCCCCGCCAGGGGGCTGCGCCCGGGGTCATCAGGGCTGTTGCCGGCCTTAAACCATCTCGGATAGCCTATCTATCCTGCAATCCCAGTACTCTGGCCCGGGATGCTGCCCGGCTAACCGAAGAGGGTTACGCGCTGAAGAAGTTGTTCCTGGGGGATATGTTTCCCCATACCTATCATATCGAATTGTTGGCAATTTTCTTGCCGGGGGGGAAATGAGGAAAGATATTCATATGATGCTGGGCCTAGCGGCAGCGTTGATACTGGCACTGATGGGCTGTTATTCATTCCGTGGTGGCCAGCTGGACTTCTCCACGGTTGCTGTGCCGGTGGCCGAAAATAACACCGGCGAATACCGTCTGCCGGATATGATGACTGCGGCCATGATCTCGGCGGTGACCAATGACGGGCGGGCCAAGATCAGCGATTCCGGGCGGGCCGAGGCGGTGCTGGAGATAACCATCACCGGCTATACCCGGGCCGCCTACCAGTATACCAGCCAGGAGCAGGTCAACCAATACCGGGCAACGATTTCGGCCAAGGCCCGGCTCAGGTCTTCCGGCGGGAGGATCATCTGGCAGTCGGAGAGTATAAGCGGCTGGCATGTCCATCCGGCTTCAGAAGCCGAGGAGGAGGGCATGAAGAAGGCCGCCGAGAATCTGGCGGCCGAGATAATCAGACAGTGCTTCGAAGCCTGGTGAATGTCATTCGGAGCTGAACATCTGGAGCCGGTGGTTGTCGGTGTCGACTATGTAGATATTGCCCCGGCTGTCGATGGCCGCACCGGTGGGATTGAGAAACCTGCCAGGGTCGGTGCCAGCCCCACCTCCGGTGCTGGAGAAGATCCCCTGAAGGGTAAACTCCTGGAACCGGTCGTTGCCGGAATCGGTGACAATGATCTGCCCCCCGGCCGTTACATATATGCCTGACGGGTTGTCGAACTCGCTCTCACCCTCGCCGTAGCTGCCCCAGCTCCGCAGAAAAATCCCCTCGGGGGAAAAGGCCTGAATCCGATTATTGCCGGAATCAACCACATAGAGATTGCCGCCCCGATCGGATGCCAACCCCTTGGGCTGCAAGAATTGGCCGGCCTGGGATCCGGCTTCCCCCAGGCTGGATATTTGATGGCGGCTTTGGTTGAAAACGTGGATTTGGTTAGCTTGGCGGTCCGATACATAAAGACGATCATTGGCCAAGGCCAGGCCCCAGGGCCGGGAGGAATCGGGCAGGGTTATCAGCCCTACCGTCAGCCCGGCCGTGTCACAGATTACCACCCGGCGGTTTCCGCTGTCCACGATGTAAAGAAAGCCGTCCGGGCCCAGGGCCAACGAGACAGGATCGTCGAACGATGAACTGTCCCGTCCAAAGCGCCCCCAACTGTCCAGGAACTGCTGTTCCGGCCCGAGTTTCTGGATTCGGTCATTTCCCAGCTCGCTGATGTAAATATTGCCGTTCTGGTCCAGGGCTATGCCCGTTGGGAACATGAACTCCCCGGGTCCGCTTCCGAAATCAGCCAGGGCCTGGGTTCCCAGCAGGATCAGGCCCAAGGTGTATGCCAAATGGTATCTAAACATTCATGTTCAAATAATATTTGTCCATAAGGTTAAAATAAAAAGAAAGATTTGTCAAGCAAAAGTTTGAAATACGCGGAGGTGGTACTGGCGGCTCCGCCCGGTCGCTGTCTGACCTACATGGTGCCGGAAGGGATGAAGGTGCCCGGTCCCGGGGTGCGGGTCCGGGTGCCGCTGGGCAAAAGGGAGGTGATAGGCTACCTGATTCGGTTGTCGGAAAGCAGCCCCGTTGAGGCCAGGCCGATACTGGAGGTAATCGACTCTAATCCGGTCATAGGCCCCTCCCTGCTGGAACTGACCGGATGGGTGGCCCGTTATTACCGTTGCGGCTGGGGAGAGGCCATCCGGGCGGCCTTGCCTCCGGGCATTGATTCCAGACAGAAACTAATGGTTCAGTATAATCCAGGGGTGACTGGCGGGGAGCCCAACGATTCTCTATTGGATTTCATCAGGGAGCGGGGGGCAGTACCCCGGCAGTACCTGTTGAAGAAATTCGGCCCTGCAGCCGGGCAGCGGATAGACCGGCTGGAACAGGCCGGGGTGGTAAGCTGTGAAGCCGCCTGGCAGAAGGCCAGAATATCCCAAAAAACGGAACGTTGGTTGGTGCGTGCTCCCGGGAATGGAACTCCTCCTTCTAAGTTGTCAAAAAATCAAAGCCTGCTGTTTGATACGCTTGCCTTGAAGGGTCAGGTATCCCCGGCCCAGCTGGGCAATATGCTGCCGGCGGCCAGAAGGCTGGTGGAAATGAACCTGGCCAACTGGGATCTACGGGAGGCGGTTAGGGAGCCATTGCTTGGGGAATGGGAGGAGCCGGATGATCCGGTGAATTTGAACTTGGGCCAACAAAAGATCCTTGACAAGGTCGCTTGCCAACTTCGGGAGGGCAGGTTCGCGGTGAACCTGATCTCGGGGATCACCTCCAGCGGCAAGACCGAAGTCTATCTGCAGGCCGCCCGGCAGGCCCTGGAACTGAAGAGGAGGGTTTTGATATTGGTGCCGGAGATCGGGATGATCTCCCAGATGGCCCACCGGGCCAGGTCCAGACTGGGGCCAACCGCTGTTTGGCACAGCGAGCTGGGCCAGGGTGAACGCTATGACACCTGGCGCGCCATCAGGCAGGGCCGTTATGGAGTAGTGGTGGGAACTCGGTCGGCCGTCTTTGCCCCCTTGGATGACCTGGGTTTGGTGATCATCGACGAGGAACATGACCCCTCCTACAAGCAGTCGGACCTTCCCCCTTTGTACCATGGCCGGGACACCGCCATCATGCGCAGCAGCCAGGCCGGGGCGGTGGTGCTGATGGGATCGGCCACCCCGTCGGTCGAGAGTTTTCACAAGGCCCGGGCCGGCCGTTTTGGTCTGTTCCAACTGGATAGCCGGGTGGGTCCGGGCAGGCTGCCGCAGGTGGAGGTGGTGGACCTTCGGAAATGCCCCGGCCCCGGGCTGCTGTCACCCCAGCTGTCCGGCGCAATCCAAGACTGCCTGGCCGCCGGGCATCAGGCCATGATTTTGCTGAACAGGAGGGGGTACGCCCCCTACCTGCAGTGCGGACGGTGCGGATTCATATTCGTCTGCCGCAACTGCAGCGTCAGCCTGAGATCGGAAGAGCGTCGTGTAGGGAAAGAGTGTAGATCTCGGTGG
>CALGNM010000290.1 GCA_937958665.1 uncultured bacterium
AGCCATCATGAAGCAGTTCGACCAGCTGTGGATGGGCAATCATTGCCCGGTATGCCGGAGGAAGAAGCACTGTTTTGAATACCGAGAGATGGAGTGACGATTGTCCAGAGCAATCCGAAATAAAAACGTCCACCTGGTCTCCCTGGGCTGTCCCAAGAACCGGATAGACACCGAGGCGGTGATGGGGGCCTTGGGCCGCCAAGGATACCGCTATGCCGGTCGGCTGGAGGACGCCGGGACGGTGATAATCAACACCTGCGGCTTCCTGCGGGAGGCGGTGGAGGAGGGCCTGTCCGAGATCGGGGACCTGGCCCGGGCAAAACAGACCTGCGGCTTCCGGCTGGTGGTCACCGGCTGCCTGGTCCAGCGGCTGGGCCGGGACCTGAAGCGGCTGGTGCCGGCCATCGACGCCTTGGTGGGAGTCCACGGCTACCAGGGAATCATCCCGGCGGTGGAGGGGCGGAGCCATCTGGTGCTGCCCGCCGCCGAGGGCCGGTATGCGCCGAGTTTCTACCACGGCCGGGTGCTGACCACCGGGCCCGGCTGGGCCTACCTGCGGATAGCGGACGGCTGCGACAACCGTTGTTCCTACTGCCTGATCCCATCCATCAGGGGCCGGCTCCGCAGCCGCCCCCTGCCCGAGATCGTCAGGGAGGCCCGGATGCTGGCCGGCCGGGGGGTCCGGGAGATCAACCTTATCGCCCAGGATACCACCGCCTATGGGACCGACCTCGACGGAAGGCGGCAGCTGCCCGAGCTGCTGAGGGCCCTGGGACGGGTGGACGGCATAGAATGGATCCGCCTGATGTACAGCCACCCGGCCCACATCGATGACCGGCTGATCGAGGCCCTGGCCGGCCAGGGGAAGGCGGTCAGGTATCTGGATGTACCCCTGCAGCATGTATCGGATGGAATATTGAAGAGCATGGGCCGCCGGATAGACGGCTGGGGCATCACCGGACTGATAGACAAGCTGAGGGCGGCCATGCCGGATATCGTCCTGCGGACCACCTTGATGGTGGGGTATCCCGGGGAACGGCCGGGTGACTTTGCCCGGCTGTGTGATTTCGTCAAACAGGCCGGGTTCGACCGTCTGGGGGCCTTCGCCTACTCGCCCGAGCCGGGCACCGAGGCCGCCCGGCTGCCGGTCCAGGTGGGGCAGAGGACCAAGCAGGGCCGTCTGAAAACTCTGATGGAGCTGCAGAAACGGGTGTCGCTGGGCAGGAACCGTAAGCGTATCGGGCAGAAAACCCGGGTCCTGATAGAGGGCTGGCTGGCCAAGGGGGATCCGATGGTGCCGTTCCGGGCGGGGTACCAGTATTTCGGGCGCAGCAGCGGAGAAGCCCCCGAGATAGACGGCAAGGTCTATATCCGCAGCCGGCGGGAGCTGGCTCCGGGCGAGTTCCAGGCCGTCACCATCGACCAGGCCTGGTCCCATGACCTGGGGGCCGTCACCACCAGCAAAGGATGAGGATGCCATGATCCAGGCTGCCATCATATTCATCATGGGACTGCTGTTCGGGTCATTCGCCAACGTCTGCATCTGGCGGATACCGCGTCGGGAGGAGATCGTCTTCAGACCATCCCATTGTCCGGCCTGCCAGTCCGGCATCAGATGGTACGACAACATACCGGTGCTGAGCTATCTTCTGCTGAGGGGCAGGTGCCGCAGCTGCCGGGGGGCCATCCATTGGCGCTACCCGCTGGTGGAGGCTATGGGCGGACTGTTGTTCCTGGCGGCCTACCTGAAGTTCGGACCAGCCTGGAGCCTGGCGGGATACCTGCCATTCCTGTGGATCCTGCTGGTGATCTCGGCCATCGACCTGGAGCATTACATCATCCCTGATTCCCTGTCCCTGCCCGGAACCGCCCTGGGTCTGTTGCTGGCCGGCCTGGCCAGCCTGGGCCTGCCGCTTGACCTGACGGTGTTCGGCCGGGGGGATGTGCTGTCCCGCTGGCCGTTGTTGGACAGCTCTTTGGGGATGGTGCTGGGGGGCGGCCTGCTGTGGCTGGTCGCCTGGGCGGGCGAGAAGGTTTTTCGGCAGGAGGCCATGGGCGGGGGGGACATCAAGCTGGCGGCCATGATCGGGGCCTTCTTGGGTTGGAAGGCGGTTCCAATCGCCTTCCTGCTGGGGTCGCTGGCCGGATCTTTGATAGGGATCGCCATGATTTGGCTGGGAAAAGGCCAGCGAAACCAAGCCCCGGAGGGGGTGGAAGCCCGGATAATTATCCCCTTTGGGCCATTTTTGGCCCTGGGGGGCCTGGCCGCCCTCTTCTGGGGCCGGGAACTGCTGGACCTGTATCTGGGGCTGGCCCGGGGGTGAAGGCTAACCCCTTGACAAAGATCGGAAGAGCGTCGTGTAGGGAAAGAGTGTAGATCTCGGTGGTC
>CALGNM010000291.1 GCA_937958665.1 uncultured bacterium
GATCGTATTCGGTGACTGGAGTTCAGACGTGTGCTCTTCCGATCTGGGGGCATCATCGCCGGGCTGTGGGACCAGCTCAAGGGGCGCCTGATGTCAGGTGTCAGCACCCAGGATTTGGATCAGTTGGCCTGCCAGTACATCCAAAGCCAGGGTGGAGAATGCGCCTTCAAGGGATACCGGGGATACCCGGCCGGACTGTGCATCTCGGTCAACCAGGAGGTGGTGCACGGGATCCCCCGGCCCGACCGGCGGCTGAAGGACGGTGATTTGGTGGGGATCGATGTGGGGGTTCGCTGGCAGGGCTTTATAGCCGATGCTGCCCGCAGCTACTTGATTGGCAACAGCCCCGATCCCCGGGCCGTCAAGCTGCTGGCGGTCACCCGTCAGGCTCTGGAGTCGGGGATAGAACAGGCCCGGCCCGGCAGCCGGGTGTCAGACATCTCCCGGGCCATCCAGGATACGGCCGAGCAGGCCGGCTACTCGGTGGTGCGGGAGCTGTGCGGCCACGGGGTGGGGGCCAAGCTGCACCAGGAGCCGGAGATCCCCAACTTCTGCCGTCCGGGCAGCAGCCCGCTGTTGAAACCCGGGATGTCGCTGGCCATCGAGCCGATGGTAAATGCCGGCGGAGCGGGGGTGCGTTTTCTGTCGGACGGCTGGACGGTGGTAACCGCCGATGGCAGCCTGTCGGCCCACTTCGAGGACACGGTGATAGTAACCGAAGGCCTTCCGGAGATAGTAACCCGGACGGCTTCGGAAAAAAACAGATAACCAAGGAGCACATGGCCAAACAGGAAGGCATTCAGGTAGAGGGGACGGTGGTGGAAAACCTGCCCAACGCCACCTTCAGGGTGGAGCTGCCCAACGGCCATAGGATCCTGGCCCATATCTCCGGCAAGATGCGGATGCATTTCATAAAGATTCTTCCGGGCGACAAGGTGACGGTGGAGCTTTCGCCCTACGATCTGAGCCGGGGCCGGATCGTCTACCGCTTCAAGTAACCAATCAGACCGAATAAAAGGGATGGGATGAGATGAAAGTAAGGGCGTCGATCAAGAAGATCTGCGAGCACTGCAAGATGATCAAGCGCAAGGGGGTGCTGAGGATCGTCTGCAAAAACCCGCGCCACAAACAGCGCCAGGGTTAGCCAAACACAAGATTTCATTTTAAGGAGGCAATAAGGTGGCCAGAATTGCTGGTGTCGATCTCCCCCGCGAGAAGCGGATTGAGGTGGGATTAACCTACATCTTCGGAATCGGCCCGACCTCCGCCAAGAAGATCTTGGCGGCCGGCAAGGTCGATCCCAATAAACGGGTCAAGGACCTCAGCGAGGACGAGGTGGGGCGGCTGCGCTCCATCATCGAGGCCGAACACAAGGTGGAGGGCACCAAGCGGACCGAGGTGGCCCTGTCCATCAAGAGGCTGATGGAGATCGGATGCTACCGGGGCCTGAGGCACCGCCGGGGCCTGCCGGTGCGCGGCCAGCGCACCAAGACCAATGCCCGGACCCGCAAGGGTCCCAAGAAGGCCGGGGTGGTCAAGAAAAAGGCCCCGCCCAAGAAATAGGCGGCCGGATTAAGGAAAGAAAGCAGTAAACAAATAAGGTTGTAAAGGGGAAAAATGGCTGAGGACAAAAAGGGCCAGAAAAAGAAAGAGAAGAAGATCGAGTCCAACGGGATCGCCCACATCCAGTCGACCTTCAATAACACCATCGTTACCATTACCGACAAGAACGGGAACGTCATCGCCTGGGCCTCGGCCGGCAAGGCCGGGTTCAAGGGCTCCCGCAAGTCAACCCCCTTCGCCGCCCAGGTGGCGGCCGAAGGCTGCGCCAAGATCGCTCTGGGGCTGGGGATGCAGAGGGTCGAGGCCTGGGTCAAGGGTCCGGGCGGCGGCCGGGAATCGGCCATCCGTTCGCTTCAGGCCGCCGGGCTGAACATCAGCGTCATCCGGGACGTCACCCCGGTGCCCCACAATGGCTGCCGGGCCCCCAAGCGCCGCCGGGTCTGATCCGTTTCCAATGGCTCCCAACACAAGGAAATTTATTTTGGAGGTTTTTTAGATAGATGGCCAGATACAAGGACGCCCGTTGCAAACAGTGCCGCCGCGAGGGCACCAAGCTGTTCCTGAAGGGGGAGCGGTGCAACACCGCCAAGTGCTCCTTCGAGAAGCGCAGCTACGCCCCGGGCGAGCATGGCAAGGAAAGCAACCGCAAGCCTTCGGGCTACGCCATCCACCTGAGGGAGAAACAGAAGGTGCGCCGCATATACGGCATCCTGGAGCGCCAGTTCCGGGGCTACTTCGAGAAGGCCTCCCGGATGAAGGGCGTCACCGGCGAGAATCTGCTGTCCCTGTTGGAGCGCCGGCTGGACAACATAGTATTCCGGCTGGGTATGGCCCCCTCCCGCTCGGCCGCCCGCCAGCTGGTCAACCACCAGCATTTTCTGGTCAACGATCGGATGGTCAACGTCCCCTCGTTCCTGGTGAAGCCGGGCGACGTCATCCGGGTCAAGGACAAGAGTAAGGAAAACATTATCATCAAGGACTCTCTGGATAAGAACAAAGGCCGGCCCCTGGTCTCCTGGCTGAAGTACGACCCGGCCAGCATGAGCGGCAGTTTGCTGAACATTCCCACCAGGGACACCATTGGACTGCCCATCAACGAGCAGTTGATAATCGAGCTCTACTCCAAGTAGGCCTTTGCTGCCTGGCCTGCCGGGCCCCTGGGGCGCGGCGGCCCAACCTTCAATTATTTTTTAAAGGGGGCAGACTTACATGAGATGGAAAAGCCTGCAGATGCCGAAAGGCATTGCCATAGATGAGTCCAGCCACAGCGACAACTTTGGGCGGTTCACCGCCGAGCCATTGGAGCGGGGCTACGGCCTGACTTTGGGCAACGCCCTGCGCCGGGTGCTGCTGTCCTCCATTCCCGGTTCAGCGGTGGTGGCGGTCAAAATAGAGGGGGTGCTTCACGAGTTCTCGACCATCCCCGGGGTGATGGAGGACGTCACCGAGATAGTGCTGAATCTAAAGCAGCTCAGGATTCGCCTGCACTCCGACCATCCCCGGACCCTGTACCTGAAGACCCAGGCCAAGGGCCGGGTGACGGCTGCCCAGATCGAGGGCGACTCCGAGGTGGAGATCCTCAACCCCGAACTGCATCTGGCCACCCTGTCCGAGGACGGCAGCCTGAAGATGGAACTGACGGTGGACCACGGCCGGGGCTACGTGCCGGCCGAGGTGTTCCGCAAGTCCTATAACACTATCGGGCTGATCCCGCTGGACGCCGCCTTCTCGCCGGTCACCAAGGTCAGCTTCCACGTGGAGAACTGCCGGGTGGGCGAGCGCACCGACTACGACCGCCTGATCCTGGAGGTCCACACCGACGGCTCCATCAAGCCGGATCTGGCCATATCCCATGCCGCCAAGCTGCTGCAGGAGCACATCAGCCTGTTCCAGTCCTTCGGCGACAAGGCCGACGAGATGCGGGACGAGGCGGTGGACGGCGACCTGCTGAAGATGAGGGACATGCTCAACAAGCCGGTGGAGGAACTGGAGCTGTCGGTCCGCTCGGCCAACTGCCTGAGGGCCAACAACATCAACACCCTGGGCGACCTGGTCCAGAAGACCGAGAGCGAGATGCTCAAGTACCGCAACTTCGGCCGCAAGTCGCTGGCCGAGCTGGCGGTGATACTCAAGGCAATGAATTTGAATTTCGGGATGAAAGTGGACCACTACCTGGACTCCCGGAAGAAATCCAAGTAACACCCTCCGTACAGCCAACAGAGAATGGAGACCAATGAGACACCGTAAAGACACCATCAAGCTGGGCCGGACCAGGTCCCACCGGGCGGCCTTGTTCAGCAACATGATCACCTCGCTCATCAAGCACGAGCGAATCAAGACCACCATCACCAAGGCCAAGGCCATCAGCCGGGAGGCCGAGCATATGATCAGCCTGGCCCAGCAGAACACCCTGGCCGCCCGGCGGCAGGTGGCCACCGTGGTCAAGGACCAGGCGGTGCTTAAAAAACTGTTCGAGGTGATCGTTCCCCGGATGAAGGACAAGAAGTCGGGATTCATCACCATCGTCCGCCTGTGGCCCCGCCATGGGGATGCCGCCCTGATGGCCCAGATGGAGCTGTTCGGGGCGCCAACCAAGGTCAAGTCCGAGGAGGGCGAGAAGAAGGAGGCCAAAAAGCAGCCGGCTTTCAAAAAGAAGGGCGAGAAGAAGGCCGAGGGAGCCGAGGGGAAGAAGGACGCCGAGGCCAAGAAGGGAAAGCCAGCCAAGAAAGAGGCCCAGAAGACAAAATAGTCCCGCTGGTTATTCGGGCGCAAGGTGATTTTCACCTTGCGCCCTTTGTTTGCCAGAAAATAATGCTTGACAGGATATGGCAATAATGATACTATGCTATAAAGTTTGGTATACAGCAAAATAATGAATAAAATCGCGAATATATATTTATTTGGCATATACCTTGCCAGCCCAGCCCAGCCCAGCCCAGCCATATAGTACATCACCTACAAAAAGCCCCGGTCTAAGTTAGAATGACCCGTTATGCTTCCTGCCAGGAAGCATAACGGTTTTTTTGTTTTTACAGCATACCCGATGAACTCAGATTCAAATGAAAGGAGGTGAAACTTATGGCAATAAGAATTGGACGCAGCTTTGCTGATCTGATAAGCATATTGGAGCAGATCACGGCCGGCTTAAAATCGGTCCCCGGCGACGCCAAGCAAAAGTCTTATGCCAAAACCCTGGGCGCGTATCTGGCAACCCTCAGGTCGATAGACGAAAAGCAGGAGAAAGCCAAGGCCGACCTGCACAAACTTAGCAAGGAGCTTAAGAAGAACGAGACCGAAGTACGGCTGCTGCTGGGCAAGGCGGTCAGCTATCTGGAATCGGAGTACGGCAAGTCGGCGCCGGAACTGCAGAAATACGGGGTGGCCCGCCGGCAGCCCGGGGGAAAGAAGGGTCCCAGGGCAAAAGCTTAGGGTATTGGAAGAATAAACTGCAGTATTTCGGGACGGTATCCAGGTATTTTATGGCGGTATTGCAGTATCACGCCGTGATACTGCAATACCAGGGCGTGGGATCAGCGTATCTTGTCATGATACGCCAGTACCAGGGCATGATACGCGAGTATTCTTATGCAATACGAAAGTATTGTTATAAGAAATCTTAATACAACATAAAATGCAGGTTTAACAAATGAAAAAATTATTTTTTCTGCTTATAGGTTTATCGTTCGCAAACAGCGCCTTTTGTTTCTATAATTTTAATTGGGGTGGTATGAATAAGGATACTGTTGTATTGTGGCCTGGCGAAAGTGCTAGTGGGACAATCACAATGTGGTTTTATGATACTTCCCCGCATGATAGCATACATACTGAACAATGGAAAAGTAGCATCTTCTATATTGATGTTTATCCAATAACAGATACAATTAATTTACATGTAAGGACAACAAATAATTCTGCGACTAGGGGTTACCCAAGTTATTGTTCGGCAACCTATGAATTATGGCTTGATGCGAACTATAATGGTGTAGATAGAATAGTAGCTTTAGCTTTTTCCATGTACAACGGTACTAGTAGTTACAATCTGGTTAGAAAATTTAAAATCAAAGGAATCAAAAAACCAACGATATGTAATTTAGCAGGTAATCCTATTTCGGCTTATAATGGGAATAAGATAATAAATGAAACCGATATCGATTGCGGAGGGATTGTTTTAAATAGAAAATATACTCAAGGAACAAAATCCATAAGTGACAACGGTAAGTATTGGCGTAATCCGTATAGTTTTGCAGATTGGACAAATAACTGGAATATTTATTTATATAAGGTAACAAACAATGATACGATAATATTAGTAGACGGCATAAACGGATGGAACAGGTATTACAGAATTAATGGTAGCGTTCAATATAAATCGGAAAGGCAGGATAATAGCTATATCGACAGCATTCCCGGAGGCGGATGGAAATTATTAAAATCGGATGGGAGTAGATATAGGTTTAACGTGTACGGCGCTTTAGATAGCATTGTCAAAACTAATGGTAATTATTATAAACTGTGGCATACTGCCGACAGCACCTATCTGGATAGTTTATCCGATTGGGGAGGTAATAAACTTAGATTTCGTTATGATATTTCCAACAGGCTTTCAAGAGTATTTTATGACTCTTCTAAGAATTTTACGGAATATAGATATGACAGCACCCGTGCAGGGTGGTCCATCAGTCAGGTTTTATTGCATACTAATCCCGGCGATTCTATCAAAATACTCAGCAGGTATTACTATGATGGTTATTATAAATTAGATCTGGGGGCTGGCAATATCTCCATTTATCAACATGGGTATGATTTTCCTGATACTAGCTACAAAGGATATCGAAATTATGGAGATAGGCTTACGTGTTGGTACGATAGTACATACCGTGTGTGCTACCAGGAAGTTGTTAAAGGAGACAGTGATACAGACCATGTAGATGACAAAGTAATTTATCGCGCATATTTTAAATATTATTTTAAACCAAGCACAACCGGTTTTGACAGCACTAAGGTTTATTATTGGGAAGATGAGCCGTTTATTGGAGCACATGATCCCGCGGATACAACATTTAAACCTAAAGATAGCTTAGCTTCATGGACAGATAATGAGAAGTATTTTATTAAGACGATAATATTCAATAAGAACGGGACCAAATATAAGGAAAGAACCTATAATTCTCTTACCGGTTTAACACTCACCACAATAGATACTTTATACGATAAGGATTATAACCCGGGTTTAGTAATCGGCCCCAATGATGACAGTACGAGGGTCTGTCAAGTATTTTGTGTAAATGGGATTTTTGTTAATTTACTGGAACCCGG
>CALGNM010000292.1 GCA_937958665.1 uncultured bacterium
CGACCCCCGAGATCTACACTCTTTCCCTACACGACGCTCTTCCGATCTGCCAGGACGGGGTCGGATTTGAAATGCCAGGGGTCGGTCCAACAGAGATTGAACCAAACTTGCAGGTCCCGAAGATCCTGATGGCTGAAGCTTTTAGCTGCCCTAGCCAGCCCTTCGGGGTCGGCCATCCGCCCCCGGCGTTCCAACAGCTCCCGATAGCGGGGATACGGCTCCACCATATTGGCCCAGTTGGCCATGAAGAATTCCTTCAGGATAAAGGTCCGATCCTCCGAGGTAAGCTCCAGGGAAGGCTTGCGGCTGACCTCCAGGTGCAGATCGCTGCAACGGTCCGCGGCGTAATCATCCAGCTGCTCCACCAGGGCCGGCACCAAGTTGAAGGTCAGGCGGACCTTGGGATACTGGGTGGCCAGGGCCGCCATGTCGTAATAATCCTTCAGAGCATGGAGCCTGGCCCACGGCAGGCGAAAAACCCTGTTATCCGGTTCCCGGTAACAGGGTTGATGCATGTGCCACAATATGGCCACATTGAGTCGGGACATTGAGGCCCTATCCCAGTGGCGGTAACATGGCCAGGGCCTCCTTGGCCTTTTGGGCGGACTGGTCCTCCGGGAACTTCTGGACCACCATCTGATAGGCCTCCCTGGCCCGGGTCAGGTTACCGGAGGCCCTGAAGCAGCGCCCGGCTGACAGCAGGGCATTGGCAGCCAGATAGCCGTCACGGGAATGGCGATCGGCAATGGACATGTATATCTCAGCCGCCCCGGCAATATCGCCGGACTGCTCCTTGCAGGCCCCCACCCCGGATAAGGCCGCGGCCATCAGCAGGCTGCTGTGGGGCTTGGCCTTGACCGCCCTCTGGTACTGTTCCATAGCCGCCGCAAAATCCCGGGACTGAAAGTGGAGATTGCCCAGGTAGATCATGGCCTCCTTGGCCGATTCGGTGCTGGCATAGCGCTTGATGACATCCTCATAGGCCCGTCGGGCCTGCTGGCCATCCCCGCTGAACATGGCGGCGTGGGCCGACCCCAGAATCAGGCTGGCCTGCCGTTCGTTCTTGGCCTGGTTCTGAGACATGAATATCAGGCCGATTACAATGATCAGCACTCCGGCCAGCACCGCCAGAATTTCGGTGCTGTACTTGCGCATATAATTGGCGGTTCTCATCATGTCATCGGCGAATTCGTCATGCTTCAGGCGATGCTTGCTGATGTTGTGGGACACAGTGTCGCTCCTTTGGTTTGTTTGCAGATCGGATGAATTAATCGTTTATTATATCTGAATCGGCCGGGAGCTGTCAAGCCTGACTACCTAATCCTCCGGCCGTCCTCCTTCTGGAAAATCAGGGCATCCTCGGCCCGGAAGTCCAGCCCCACCGTTGCCCCCTGTTCCAAGCTGACGTTGCCGAAACGCCGAGCGATAATCTTGTATCCGTCGGGCGAGGTGGTATATATCAGCGATTCCCCTCCCAGCTGCTCCACCAGGTCCACCACAGTTTTGAAACCCTCCCCTGCCCTTGCCAGCGATATGTTCTCCGGCCTGATACCCAGCAACACCGAAGTGCCGTTCTGCGCCCCGGCAGAGATATGCGGCAGCTCCCTGGACAGTTGTTTGTTCTTGAAGCTTGATTTGCCGGCGGTATCCGTTAGTTCTCCCGGAATCAGGTTGATCCCCGGAGTGCCAATGAAATTGGCCACGAACAGGTCGGCCGGATCGTGATAGATGGCCAGAGGCTCCCCCACCTGGTGCAGACGTCCGTCCTTGATCACCGCTATCCGGTCGCCCAGGGTCATGGCCTCGGTCCGGTCGTGGGTGACATAGATGGCAGTGGTATTGAGTTTCTGCTGCAGGCGCTTCAGTTCGGCCCGGGTTTGAGTGCGAAGCTGGGCGTCCAGGTTGGACAGCGGCTCGTCGAACAAGAAAACCTTGGGTGATTTGACAATGGCCCGGGCCAGGGCTACCCTCTGGCGCTGGCCGCCCGACAAGGCCTTGGGTTTGCGGTCCAGATATTTCCCCATATCCAGCAGCTCGGCTGTCCGGGCCACCTTTTCCTTGATTAGCGCCTTATCCATCTTGGCCATTTTAAGCCCGAAGGCGATGTTGTCGAACACCGTCATGTGGGGGTAAAGGGCATAATTCTGAAAGACCATGGCCACATTGCGGTCCTTGGGAGCGACATCGTTGACGATATCGTTGTCGATATAAACCTGGCCCTCGGTGATCTCCTCCAACCCGGCGATCATCCTTAAAATGGTGGTCTTGCCGCAGCCCGACGGACCCACCAAAACCAGGAATTCCCCGTTCTTGATCTCCAAACTCACCCGGTCCACCGCCCGTATTTTATGGTCATAGACCTTGGTCAAATTATCAGGTATTACTTTAGCCATAATGCGTATTCGCTTGTATAATATTATTATACGCCGACAGATTCTATGTCAAGATATACGTCACCCCGGTTGGTGGCATCAACCCTTGCAAGGCAAAGATATTCTGGAAATTCAAAATTGTTGCGATTTGCCGCCAGGTAGTTATACCAGAAACGGTCTTTGACTTGGGCATATCCTGGCAGCCTAAGGGCGGAGAACTGGCACAGGGGTGGCCGATGTCCTGGGCCATAGGGCGATTGCTCCCTGATGGCCGGTAGTTGGCCCTCCAGCCCCACGATGTCTCTCAGCTTCAGATTGGCCCCGCTGTCGGGTTTGGCCCGCAGGATAAGCCCGGCGTTCCTTTGGCCGTACCTCTTGATCGCTTCGGCAAACTCGTCACCCCGTCCGGGCTTCAGGGTAAAGCCGGCTGCCTGCTTATGGCCACCGTATTGGAGGAACATCTCCCTCATCTCGTTCAGCAGGGCCACAAAATCAAACGGCTCGAAGCCCCGGCACTCCCCGGCCGTCAGGCCACCCTTGACGCCCAGCACCACCGCCGGGTGCCCGGTTCGGTCCCTGACCCCTCCGGCCACCGGGCCCACCAGGCTCCAGGGCAGATTCAGATCGGAAGAGCGTCGTGTAGGGAAAGGGTGTAGGTCCCCGTGGTCGCCGG